>DATCAX010000395.1:0-3721 GCA_036512375.1 Candidatus Angelobacter sp.
AGGCGTGCTTGGTACGGGCCCCGGTCCTGAGGTTGCCGTCGTGGTAAATAATGCAACCAATCCCGGCACCACAACCACCTTCACCTTGTTTGTCAACAACAGCAGTGCAGCCAGCGGTGCGGACTCGTACGACTTGTTGGCCTCTTCGACCACTACCTTCGGAACGTCAAGTACGCTTCCTGCAGGATGGACTGTGACCTTCCGCGCCAGCCTTGGAACGGATTGTACGGTCGCCAACCTGGGCACAGTGATCAGCAATACGGGCATAGTGAACGGCGGAGCCGGCAAATTGGTTTGCGCCGTCATCAGCGTCCCAGCCAACTACGCGGCAGGCGCGCAGGCCGTGTATTTCCAGTCCAAATCGCCAGTTTCGGGCGCTCTGGATTCAATCCATGATCAAGTGACAGTCAACACGGTCCACAATGTCACTCTGACTCCGAACGGCTCCAATCAGGTATTCCCGGGCGGTTCGGTCGTTTACAGCCACAACCTGACCAACAACGGTAACGTCAGCGAAGCGGTCACATTCACGGCTCCCATCACTGCTGACAGCCAGGCTGGCTGGAGTTCAGTGATGTTCCAGGACACCAACGGCAACGGCACACTCGACGCAGCCGACCTGGGAGTCTCTGCAGCCACAACCTTCACCTTGACTCCGGGACAGAGCGTAGTGCTCTTCGTGAAAGTCTCTGCTCCCAGCGGCGCCGCAGTTGGCACAATTGACACCACGACCGCGCGCGCTAGCTACAACGCAACATTCGCAATTGCTCTGGACCAGACAACCGTCATCGCTGGCGAACTGCGGCTGCTCAAAGAGCAGGCGCTGGATGCAAGCTGCGCCGGTGTCGGGCCGTTCGCCTACACTCAGGCGAACATCACTGCCGGAGCTGTTCCGAAGAGCTGCGTGGTCTACCGGATCACCGCGACTAACGCTGGCACGTCCAACGTGACCGGTGTGGTTGTAAGTGATGCAACTCCGTCCTTCACGCTTTACAGCGCCACACCTGCTGCGAGCACGACGGTCGGAACCATTACGGCACCTGCCAACGGAGCGGCTGGAAGCATCAGCGCGACGGTGGGCACGCTGACTCCTGGACAGTCAGCGGTGATCATCTTCGCGGTGAAGATCCAGTAACTAACAGAGAAGGGGAGGCGTTCATGCGGACGCCTCCCCCTTCTATTCAGAGTCTTACACGCCCGAATTAGTGTGCGCACCCAGCGCGCATCTGTTCGCGCTCCTGGAGCTGGCCGGTGAAGAAAGTTTTCCTAAGCCTCGTGTGCCTTTTGTTGCCGCTGCTGATCCCAGCAGCAGCAGCCGGCACCAGTGTTCCTCCAGGAACCTCGATTGACAATCAGGCCAGCGTCTCTTTTCAAGAGTCTAACGGCGCTTCTATCTCTTCGACTTCCAACATCGTGCACGTGATCGCGCAAGCTGTGGCTGGCGCATCGCTGGTAATCAATAAAACAGCGTCAAAGTCCTCAATCAACGCTGGCGATCAACTTACCTACACCCTGGCCGTGAGTAATAACGGCAGCAGTGATGCCGTAGCTGTGGCGGTTGTGATTGATGGCGTAGCGGGATTAAAAATTGTGGTGCGCGACGCGATTCCATCCAACACTCAGTTTTCGGCTGCAGCAAGCACAGGTACCGGTGGGGTGGTTTACCATCTGCTCGGCGCGTCTGCCCAAACCTACGTCAGCGCTATTCCCGCCGATCTTTCCACTATTGATGCAATCGCTTTTGTGCAGCCCAGCTTCGCTTCCGGTGCGACGGCTACTTTCAGCTTCACCGTCGCGATCGACCGCAATGCTTCTGGGACCGTCCGAAATACTGCGGTTGCTTTCTACAACAGTGGTGTGGATACTTCTTCGCCCTCCAATGAGGTGGACGTAGGCGTCTCCGGGCCCGCGCCTAACATTTCGTATTTTTCGAACAACATTTTCAATCAGGCAATCCACAGTACGCCCATCGGCGCACCGTTGTGGATTCAGGTAGATGCATCGGCCTGCAACGTTGATCCTACCGCAGTCGAGACCAAGAGCATCACGCTCAAGTCGCTTTTGACCGGAGACACTGAAACTTTCACAGCTACGGAAACTGGTCCGAATACCGGTATTTTTCGCATACTGCCAGCCGTTCCCAGCCGCGATGCCAGCCAGAACCCTCCGGTCTCAGGCAACAAGATCATGGAGGTGCTCAGAAATGATCAACTCATCGCGAGTTTCTCCGGGTGCGGCGCGACAACGGTATCGGCAACCATCCTGATTGATCCTACGGGGGTCGTATTTGATAGTCACAGCGATGCCCTCATCGCCGGGGCGGCGGTCACTCTTATCGATGTCACGGGCTCTGGCAACGGGGGCCATGCGAACGCTCCCGCGGCTGTATTGCAATTTGACGGAATCACACCCGCCCCCAGTACAGTCACGACCAACGCTGATGGCCGCTTCCAGTTCCCCCAGGTCCTTCCGGGCACCTACCGCGTTTCGGTTAAGCCTCCATCCAGCTTCAGCTTCCCGTCCACGCTCAGTCCAGGGCAACTTCCAGCGGATCGCCACATTGATTCGAGCGGTTCTTACAATGGAACGTTTCTGGTAACTGCCAGCAGTGGCATCGTGATCTTCGACGTACCAGTCGATGCCTCCTCCACCACACCTCTGTTTGTCGAGAAGACCGCAGACCGGGCAACCGTGAACTTGGGTGAATTCGTTGATTACACTATCGAAGTCAAGAACCTGCTGTCGTCAGCGCAGGCGAATGTTCAGATAAATGACACCTTGCCGCCCGGCTTTATGTACATAAAGCATACGGCGCGGCTCAATGGCTCTGTCATGAGCGATCCTAGCGGAGGCAAGGGGCCCCAGCTGGGGTTCAGCATCGGAACCCTTGTTGCTAACGCTGATGTGAAGCTGAGCTATCGCGTGCTCGTGGGTGCGGGCGCGGCGACAGGGTACAGCATCAATCGCGCCATTGCGGTGAGCGGAACAACTCAATCCAATGTCGCTTCGGCCCGCGTGAATGTGCAGGGCGGGATGTTCAGCGATAGGGGCTTCATCGTCGGCAAGGTTTTCCAGGACTGCAACGGCAATAAGGTGCAGGACCAGGGAGAACTTGGGGTACCTGGCGTTCGCGTATATCTCGACGATGGGACTTTCGCGATCACCGATGAAGAAGGGCGCTACAGCATCTACGGTGTCCCGGGCCGTACTCACATTTTGAAGGTGGACACCTCCAGCGTGCCGGCCGGTACAAACTTTGAGGCAATTTCCAGCCGCAACGCGGGCGTTGGCAGCAGCCGATTTATCGACCTCAAGTTCGGCGAGATGCAAAAGGCCGACTTCGCCATTTCAAACTGCACTAGCGCCATGGCGGACGATATCAAGGTACGCCGGCAAAAACTGGCCGGACAGGAAGAGCTGACGCGAGCCGTCAAAGCTCAGTTCAATGCGGCCACAGTTGAGAAGGATTCTTCGCAGCTCAAGTCGCTGGCCCCGAACGGGTTTGTCGATGGACCCGCGGCGCTGCCCGGAAAAGCGTCGGCCGCAACCCCTGTAGCGCCTGCCAAAGCAGCCGTCGCGGCCCCATTCGCAGCCGCTGCGGTCACTGATGCCGCAATCGCCGGGCTTACCAATGACCTGGGTTTTGTCGACCTGCACGATCACGCCGTGATGCCCTTCGCTCAGACGACGGTGCGCGTAAAAGGCAGGTTCGGAGCAAGCT
>DATCAX010000396.1:0-5038 GCA_036512375.1 Candidatus Angelobacter sp.
CTACCTTTATCTGCTGAATGAGAAGCAGAAGGTAGATATGCTGCAACGCCTGCCGGTGGATCGGAACGCTGCACCGCTGCAACTGAAGGATGAGAAACAGAAAGATGCAGACGACGCTCCGGATGAGGACAAGGTAAAGAGCGATAGTGCGGTACCGCCGGCCGTCCGCGAAGACTGGTGGCTGGTGCGCGACGCGCAACTGCGTGTGGGATGGGTACTGGGCAGAACGCTGTACCTGCAAGTGCCGGAAGAGATTGCGCAGTATTCCGAGGGGCAGCGCATTGTGGCGGCGTATACGCTGGACGAAGTCCAGGACGAAGGCAAGAAGGTTTCCGAGTACCTGGTTCTGTTCACTGAAAAAGAAGGTCTGCCTTACGACTTCAGCCAGGCGAGGGTCTTTACCTGGAACGCGCGCAAACATCGCTATGAAACCGCGTATCGTGAGCGCGAGCTTGCAGGTGTGCTCCCGGTTACGCTGGGAAGGCAAGAGTTCGAGAAAGAAGGCAACTTACGCACGTTTGTGCTGCGGGTGAAAGAAGATGATGGTAGCGTGCGTGAACGTATTTACAAGTTCAACCCGCCGATCGTGCGCCGTGTTCTGGCTCCGGGCGAAGAGCCGCCAGCCCCGCGGCGTCGCAAAGGAGCCAAATCCAGCAGCAAGGGAAAATCTAAACACTAAGGTCATGGCATCCAGGGAGCTTTATTTACCGTCCAACAGATATGGCAGAAAAGGTAAAAGAACTGCATCTGGAACGGGACTACAAGAAGTATTTGTACTTTGTTGATGGCAGCGGCAACGTAAGCCGCAAACCTAAATCCGGTGAAGGTGAAACCGAGGTGCTGGTGCCCAAAGCAATTGAGCGGGACAACCAGTTTCTTTACTTCATCGATAAAGAAGGTGACGTGGCCAGGTCGCCGCGCGCCGCGCGTAAAGCGGTCAAAAAAGTAGCTTGACGAGCGTCAATGAGCGGTCTGAATCTGCTGGTCTTTCGAGGAGACCAGCGGCGTGTGAGCGGGCAGGAATTGAAGGCAGCACTCACTGCTCAGTTGGAGCAGTTGTGCGGCCATTGCTCGCTTGATAGACTCCTGGTTGCTCTGCTGCGCGCAGGCGAACTTGAGTGTGGCGTCGCGGACGGCCGTTCAGTAACTGCGCACGATTTCGAATGGGTAACCGATCATATTGCGGAAGTTCTTGTAGCTGGCGCGTCTACACAAGCCATTCAACATCCCGACATTCGCAAGAATGATTTTCAGCGGCTACTCAAAGCTGCCCAAGCCCTTCCTGGCCTTAAACAACTCAGTGTCTCCACTCCAGAAGGCTTCGCCTATTACGCGCTGCATCCCTCAGCTTATGCCGACATCCTTCGGGAAATTCCTGCCTGTGAAAACTTGCTGGTTGTGGGAATCCGGAGCATTGGTACGACTCTGAGTGCGGTTGCTGCTGCTGCCGCCCGTGCACGCGGCATCCACGCGGAGAGAATTACAGTGCGCCCGCAAGGGCATCCGTATGATCGCAGTGCGGAGTTCACGATAGAGCAGATGGCTGCGATTCGGAAAGCCGTTTCCTGCGGCGCAAGCTTTGCCGTTGTGGATGAAGGTCCCGGACTGAGTGGATCGTCGTTTCTGGCAGTGGCAGAAGCGCTGGAGCGAGCAGGAGCACCGGCGGAAAAGATCGTGCTGTTGAGCAGTCATGCGCCGAATGTCGATGCGCTCTGCGCAACCGACGCGGCGCGCCGATGGCAGCGGTTCCGTTGCGTATGTGTCGCTATGGAAGTACGTCGACCGGCTGATGCAGTTGAGTATATTGGCGGAGGCCAGTGGCGCGCCCGCCTGATCGCGAATGAGTCCGAGTGGCCCGCTTCATGGACCAGCTTTGAGCGGCTTAAGTATCTGTCATCCGCCGAGCGTGACGAGTTGAGGATATTCAAGTTTGCCGGACTAGGCCATTACGGTGATGTTGTCCTGGAGCGCGAACAGAAAGTTGCTGCCGCCGGGTTTGGACTCATGCCGCGCGCGGAAAGCGATGGCTTTGTTTCTTATCCGCAGATTGATGGCCGGCCTCTATCCGCTAGTGATCTGTCTGCGGATATCATGGTGCGATTAGCCGAGTATTGCGCGTTTCGGCTGCGCGCATTCGCCATCGAATTGTCTGATCTCAAAGCCCTGCAACAAATGGCAGTTCACAATCTGCATGAACTTGGAGTGGATTTGGCGGTCGAACTTTCCCCCGAGTATCCAGTGATCGCCGACGGAAAAATGCAGCCACACGAATGGTTGTTGAGCGGAGAAGGCAAGTTGCTGAAGACTGATTCAGGCAGTCATGGCGACGACCATTTTTTTCCCGGTCCCACCGACATTGCATGGGACCTTGCAGGAGCGATTGTAGAGTGGGAAATGAATGAGGAACAAATGACGGAGTTCCTCGATCTTTATCGCCGCGCCAGCGGAGACGATGCAAGATGCAGGATAGACGACTTCATCAAAACTTATGCGGCTTTTCGTTCGGCCTATTGCCTGATGGCGGCGAATGCCATGAGCGGATCAGACGAGCAACCACGTTCGCAACGCGCAGCTACGAATTATCGAGCGATCTTGGCGAAGATCCATCGGCGCAGCATGATTGCTCTACAGGCGAATAGATAACGGGTGTTACGAGTAAAATTCTGCGATCGACTCCACCACATGCCCCTGCTCGTCTTCCTCAAGTTCGGGAAAGATAGGCAAGGCAAGCACGTCGAGCGCGGCGCGCTCAGATTCCGGCAGATCGCCCAGCGCGTAGCCGAGATAGGCAAAACACTTCTGCAAATGGAGCGGGATGGGATAGTAAATCTCTGAGCCGATCGCGCGCTCGTCCAGAAAAGCGCGCAGTTTATCGCGGTCGCGAACGCGAATTACGTACTGGTGATAGATGTGGTGCGCGCCGGGCAAAGTTTTCAACAAGACAACTGGAGCAGCCGAGTCAGCGGCGATTTTGGTGAGGCCGGCGCTGCTGAGCAGGCGGCCATATGTCCGTGCGCGTTCGCGGCGGGCTTCATTCCATTTTGCCAGGTGCGGCATCTTCACGCGCAGTACTGCCGCCTGAATGGAATCAAGCCGGCTGTTAGCGCCAACCTCATCGTGATAGTAGCGCTGTTTGCCACCATGATTGCGTAGAGAGCGCATGTGTTCCGCCACGGCTGCGTCGCTGGTGGTAACGGCGCCTGCGTCACCGAAGGCACTGAGGTTTTTTGTGGGATAGAAGCTGAAAGCAGCGGCCAGTCCCAGTGATCCGGCGCGTTTGCCGTTCCACGTTGCACCCACGGCCTGGGCCGCATCTTCCACTATATGTACGTTGAATTCAGACGCCAAGCGGCTGAAAGAATCCATGTCAGCGCATTGGCCATAGAGATGGACCGGCATCACCGCGCGCATACCCCTCGGTGGGCTTTTAAGGCGATCTTCTACTTTTGCGGGATCCAGGTTGAGCGTTTCGGGATCGACGTCGACAAAAACCGGCTTGGCGCCAGCACGCAGAATTGAACTGGCGGTGGCAAAAAAACTGAATGGGGTGGTAATTACAGCGTCGCCGGGCCCAACGCCGGCAGCGGCAAGGGCCAGCCAAAGGCCATCTGTGCCGGAGGCGCAGCCGACGGAGTCGGCGGTAGCGCACAGGGCGGCAAATTCACGCTCAAAAGCGACAACCTCATCGCCCAGAATATAGCGTTGCGAGTCACAGGCGCGCTCAACGGCGGCAAGCACCTCATCGCGTATGGAGGCATACTGGCGCGAAAGGTCCAGCATGGGGACTCCCGCTGCGATTTTGTGGCCTGCGCTCTTCATACTTAATGAAACACGGTTAATGCGATACGGTTAATGAAATACGGCTTTTAAAATTCTAGCATTGCTGCGGCCAATGGCTGTGGCAGGCACTTTTTGCCCGGAACGCCCTGAAAAGCTACAATGGCAAAGAAAGGCCACCAAGGCTGCTTCCGCGTCCCTATGACAACACAGGAGAAAGATCGGCAGATGGAGAATAAGCCGGCACAAAACATACAGGACTCGTTTCTGAATACCGCGCGCAAAGACAAGAGTCAGATCACCATTTATCTGCTTAGCGGGGTGAAACTGACCGGCCGAATACGGTCCTTTGACAAATATTCAGTCGTCCTTGAAACCAACAATCAGGAACAGCTCATTTTCAAGCACGCCATCTCAACCGTAGTCATGGCAAAAGGCAGCCATTTCGAGGGCCGGTCGCACGGCTCTGCGGCAGAGGGTGAAGCTAACACCGGCAAGTCGGAGGGCTAATTTATTCCTGGGCAGCGTTCCCGCCGTTCTCAACCGTCGGCCGGGATCAAGACTGGTCGTGACGGTCCCGAGCGGGCGTTTCTCGTAGCTCTGGAGTTCCGCTATCGTTCCCGTTCTGACCGCGATCTGCATCTGCCGCCCAGTGCCGTGCTCGCGCGCAATGTCGCGTCTGACCAAGCCGAAGGGAGCAGTGTCTCCCGCGTAGGTGTTGAAGAATCGCTGGCGGAATTTCGTGAGCTTGTGGCATCGGCTGGCGCGGAAATTGCCGGCGAATTCGTACAACATCGTGACCGTCCCGATCCGGCGACTCTGATCGGCAAAGGCAAGCTTCAGGAAATTGCGGGCGCGGTTGCTTCCGTTGATGCCGACTTGGTGCTCATTGATCACGAGCTCTCTCCTTCCCAGCAGCGCAATATTGAAAAAGAAGTGAATGCCCGGGTGATTGACCGGACGCAACTCATCCTGGATATTTTTGCCCGGCATGCCCGCAGCCGTGAAGGCCAATTACAAGTAGAGCTAGCGCAGTTGAATTACATGCTGCCACGGCTGGCCGGAAGAGGCATTGAGATGTCGCAGCTGGGCGGCGGCATCGGGACGCGCGGTCCGGGTGAAACGCAACTTGAGACGGACCGGCGAAAAATTTACCGCCGCATCCGGCATATCAAGCAGCAGCTTGAGGACGTAAAACGCATACGCGGCCAGCAGCGCCAGCGGCGCGAGTCTGTGCCACTGCCCACAGTGGCGTTGGTCG
>DATCAX010000397.1:0-5147 GCA_036512375.1 Candidatus Angelobacter sp.
AAACACGGCAAACTGACCGGAGTGGAGCAAGCCGGTCCATTCGGCGGGCTTTCTCGTTGGATCGTAAAGCTTGAGTACCTGCACAGAAGAAAACCTTACCACTGATGAACATGGATAACACAGCTCTGAAAGAGGTATTTAGCCGCGAATCAACGCGAAAGCGCACGAATTGAAATCCCAGAAAAAGATTTTTATTCGTGTTCATTCGCGCGATTCGCGGCTGATTCTGATCCGTGAAAATCAGTCCAATCCGTGTTATCAGTGGTAAGGTCTTACGCGAATCTAACTTTCACGTCCGCACGCTTGGCCAGGTGAATGCTTTCCACGAACCGCACCTTGCCGCTGTGGCGGGTCATCACAATCGACGACGTGCGCGTGCCTTCGCCGAAGAAGCGGACGCCTTTCATCAGCGCGCCATCAGTCACGCCGGTGGCGGCGAAGACGATGTGCTTGCCCGGGGCGAGATCTTTGGCGGTATAGATTCTCTTCTTGTCCTTGATGCCCATCTTTTCAATACGCGCTTCGAGTTCCGGAGTATTGATGACCAGACGAGCGTGGATCTCGCCATTCAGGCAACGCATGGCGGCGGCAGTGATCACGCCTTCCGGCGCGCCGCCACTACCCATCACAACGTGAACGCCCGTGCCAATGACCGCAGCGGCAATGCCGGCGGAGAGATCGCCGTCTGTGATCAGGCGAATGCGCGCTCCAGCTTTGCGGATATCGTCGATGAGTTTTTCATGGCGAGGCCTATCCAGCACCACGACGACGAGATCGGCAACATCACGGCTCAAACGGCGGGCGATGGCCTTCAGGTTGTCCTTGACCGGCGCGTCCAGATCAACGGCGTCTTTGCAGGAAGGTCCGACAACAATTTTTTCCATGTAGCAATCCGGCGCGTTCAGCAGACCGCCTTTTTCTGATGCAGCCAGAACCGTGATGGCTCCGGGTGCGCCAGTGGCACACAGGTTCGTCCCTTCCAGGGGATCCACCGCGATATCGACTTGCGGAAAGTTCTCGCCGTCATGCCAGCCCGCGCCCACATGCTCGCCGATATAGAGCATGGGCGCCTGATCGCGCTCGCCCTCGCCGATCACGATGGTACCGCGCATCGGTACTGTGTCCATGGTGGTGCGCATGGCCTCGGTGGCTGCCCGGTCTGCCCTTTCATGGTCACCTGTGCCCATGGTGTGCGCAGAAGCGATCGCGGCATCTTCAACCACACGCGCAAACTCCAGCGCCAGTTCAAACTCCATCAGGTTGGCGAGATTTTTTGGTTCAGAGTTCTTGTCAGCCACGCGGGTCGTCATTGGATCCTCCAGTTTCTCCGCTCTAATCACGGAGCCGATTCTTCGCTATTTCTTAGGATTGTCTCTTCATTCGACGGGCAAAGCCGTCATTGATCGTATCGTTTCCATCCATTCGGCAGTTCGGATGCACGCGCAATAAACAATGGTATGTGTTGCTCCCGGGCGAGACTCTTGATATCTTCCAGCAAATCCTTCTCGGGATCAGAATAGGCATCCGGATTTGTTGTGACTATCCAGACGCCGTTCTCTTGCACTTCCTTATCTTGCTTCCGAACGAACGCGACCAACTCATCTTTTGTTTGAAGCACTGGGTGCTCGGATTCAGGCTTCAAATGGCTGGCAAAATCTACGGTAAATCCCCATTTCTGTCCACTTATGTCAGCCACTCGCTTGGGCAGCATGTGCAGAGAAATACCCTTTGAGCGTTCCGGGGCAGCAGCCATCGCAACACTCAACAAAATCAGAATCAACAGCGGGAAAAAGAGAAGTCGCCTCAACCTGTTCCTCCGAATAGCGAAGCACAGCTCAGAACGCGCTAATGCCAGTCACATTCTCGCCAATGATCAGCGCATGAATGTCGTGCGTGCCTTCGTATGTCTTTACTGACTCCAGGTTCATCATGTGGCGCATCACCGGATAGTCGTCCGCAATACCGTTTGCGCCCAGGATGTCTCGCGCCATGCGGGCGCACTCCAGGGCCATCCATACGTTGTTTCGTTTGGCCATGGAGATATGCTGATGCCCAACTTTATTTGCGTCCTTGAGCCGGCCCACTTGCAGGGCCAGAAGCTGCCCCTTCGTGATCTCGCTGATCATCCACGCCAGCTTCTCCTGGACAAGCTGATGAGATGCAATTGGCTGGTCACGGAACTGCTTGCGTACCTGGGAATATTGCAGCGCGGTGTCATAGCAAGACATCGCCGCGCCGATCGCACCCCAGCCAATGCCAAAACGCGCCTGGTTCAGGCAGCCGAGCGGCGATTTGAGGCCGTCCGACTTGGGAAGAATGTTTTCCAGGGGAATGCGGACATCTTGCAGCGACAGTCCGGATGTGACCGAAGCGCGCAGTGACCATTTGCCGTGAACGTCTGACGCTTTGAAGCCCGGGCGGTTCGTTTCAACCAGAAAGCCTTTGATACGGTCGTTGTGTTCTTCTGACTTGGCCCAGACGATGGCGATATCGGCGATGGAGCCGGAGGTGATCCACATTTTTTCGCCGTTTAGGACATATTCGTTCCCGGACTTCACGGCACGGGTGCGCATGCCGCTGGGGTTGGAGCCGAAGTCGGGTTCGGTCAGGCCAAAGCAGCCGAGCTTTTCGCCCTTGGCCATCGGGGGTAACCACTTGTCTTTCTGTGCGTCACTGCCATAGGCGTAAATCGGGTACATGCACAGCGCGGACTGCACGCTGACGAACGAGCGCACGCCGCTATCGCCGCGCTCCAGTTCCTGCATGACCAAGCCATATTCCACATGTCCCATGCCGGCGCAGCCATAACCTTTCAGGCTGGCACCAAAAAAGCCGAGATCGGCCATGGGTTTGACCAGTTCGCGCGGAAATCGGCCGTCGCGGTTGCACTGCTCGATGATCGGAATGAGATTTTCTTCAATGAAACGGCGCGCGGTGTCGCGCACCAGACGTTCATCGCTGGTGAGCAGGGAATCAAACTCGATGAAATCCACGCCCTTGAACTTAAAAACGGGCATATTCTCCTCTTTTGGATGGGCCGATGTATTGCCGGGCAGCGGGACAGTCACACAGCGCGCAAAATCCGCTCAGGGCAGACTTTCAAAGCTAGCAGAGCCAACGGACAGGGTCAAACCGACAGATGTTAAGCTTTGGGCGAGGTCGACTTGCGCGCCGAGCCCACGTCGCAGGTGCAGAAGATTGCGCTCCTTTAGCACATGACGCAGAGCGGTTTGGAGCGCAGCGACATAAAAAATGAAAACTAACGCAGTCCGCCTCTTGGAAACTCTGGGAGTGCAGTACGAACTGCGCGAATACCAGGTTGACCCCAACGATCTGGCGGCAGAAACCGTCGCGGCCAAGATCGGAATGCCGCCGGAGCAGGTCTTCAAAACGCTGCTGGCGCGCGGAGATCGCCATGGACTCTGCTTTGCCGTGGTGCCGGCCAACACTGAACTTGACCTCAAGGCGCTGGCCGTCGCAACGGGCGACCGCAAAATGGAGCTTGTTCCGGTCAAAGAACTGCTGGGCCTGACCGGATACATTCGCGGCGGCGTTACGGTGCTGGGGGCCAAGAAAGTGTTTCCGGTTTTTGCCGATGAGACAATCCAACTGTGGGCCTCCATTTCCATTTCTGCCGGCGTGCGCGGAACCCAGATGATTCTTCGGCCGGAAGATTATCTGCGCGTAACTGAAGCCGTAATGGCGGACATTGCTCGCGGCAAGTAATTGCGGCGAAAAACGGCAGCCCAGCGATCGCGCATGCGTCGAACCCGAGTGAGCAAAGTCCGTGCCGCGCGACGGCGCTGGCGAAAAATTCCACCGAATTAATCTTCCTAATCCAGCTTTAATCATTTTGTAAGGTAAGCACCTTATATATACTTAGTTTGGTAGCCCATCCCCCACTATGGGGTTCCGGCATGTCCCGGGACCCCTAGGAGTTATATGGCCGCAGAACTGAACGAAACTGTCTGGATCACCCTGATGCACGAGATGCAAAGCTTTGTCAGACAAAACCTGGAACAGCCGCAAGTCCAGGCTGAGCTGCGCCACCTGACAGGTCCTCAGCCGCTGCGCAAGGGCTCTTTTCGCCCTGACGCCAGCAAGTCTGACGTAATCCGCGCCTTTGAACTGCTTGCTCCGGGGCTGCTGGTCGATTTCCTTGAAGCCAATAAAGAGATCCTCAACAAGTACGCGTTGCGCATATGGGCCGCGGAGCGTGAAGGACTCTTTGATACGCAGGCGACTGCCAAGGTTTCCTAAGTTAGCCGCTGCTCATTAATACGATCGCCACCCGGATGAAGAGTTTTTCTTCCGCTTGCGCTGCTTTGCTCGATTGACCAATTCCGGGATGATCCTCCAGGCAATCGCGCCATCCAATGGACTAACCGGAAGAAGGTTGAATGCAGCCACCACCAGACTATAACCGCCCAGAATCGCCAGCACGGCGTTGATCGGTTCAAAGCGCGAATAGCCGAACACCGCGACCCATAACACGAGAGGGACGGCTATGGCTGCTTGCGCAATCACTCCGCCCCACGCGATCACACAATGATCGAATCGAGACCAAGGCGCGTCAAAGTGACAGCGTCCATGGATGGGATAGAGATCAATGGCAGACACCGAATATCCTTTTTTCTGCGCTGCGATCATGTGACCGCATTCATGCAACAGGATCAATGTTAGCCAGGACGCTCCTCCGGTGAGAGTCGACCATGGCCGTTGAATGGCAGCGTAAATCATAACTGCGGCGACAAGAAAGACTGTCCAGTGGACATAGACATCGACGCTTCTTACGCGACCAATTCTAGTGAGTTTCTCAAACTTCACTGGATTAGCGAACTGGATGGTTGGTGGCATTCGACAAGGATAGTAACCCACTTTCAGTGACTTCACTACGTAACGAATGTTCAAGCTCCGGCAATTTTGTATGAACTTGCTGGATAGCTTGGGTCGTTACGGACTGACTATCCACTCTCCTCCGTCGAGAGCCACCAGCCCTTGCCGGAGCACCAGCATGTTTCGTCCGGTTGCGTGCCGCGTCGCAGTGAGCGGACGCTTCTTAAATCGCCGCGCTTGAACGCTTCCGCCAGCTTCTTTGCTGTCTCGTCATCGCGCGCGCCCTGGCAGTTGATGAACATCACCGGCAT
>DATCAX010000398.1:0-2067 GCA_036512375.1 Candidatus Angelobacter sp.
CTCCCAGCGCCCACAGCCAGGCAGAGCCTTTAGGCTCCTCTCGATCCAGCGGCCGCACAATGCGGTTCTCCCTTTTCTGCGCCATGCGTTTGAAAATGGGTACGTCCAGCCGCGCAAAAATCCTGCCGGGAATAGAGCTGAACAGATTCGACCTGCGCAGCAGCTCAAGAATCGGCGACGTGACGCGATCCGCCGACTCAACCTGCTCAAATTTGAATTTGTCGCTCCACGCAATTAGCGGCCGCCAAACAAGCTGGTCGGTCGCAACCACAATGAGGATCACCGTCGCGATTCCGCTTAACAGTGCGCGCACATCGCCGGCGTAGGTAGCCGTCTGGATATAGCTCCCGAGCCCCGGCAACTGGAAGTTCCGCTCGCCCATAGTAAACGTCTCGCAGAAGATGAGCGCAAACCATCCGCCCGCAACCGAGACAATCGAATTCCACACCAGCCCAATCGCCGCGTACGGCATCTCCAGTTGCCAGAACCGCTGCCACCCGGAGTAGCGATAAATCCGCGTCGCTTCCAACATCTCCTTGGGAATGCTCTTCAGCGATGAATAAAAGCTGAAAGCGAGATTCCATACCTGCCCCGTAAAGATCAGCAGGATCACGCCCATCTCAATGCCCATCTGGTGCCCCGGAACCAGCGCCACCATGGCCAGCACCACCGGCGGCAGAAAACTCAGCACCGGGATCGATTGCAGAATGTCGAGCACCGCAACCATCCACGGCTCAACCCTGGAATTGTACGCAGCTATGTACCCGTAACTAATCGCAAAAACCAGGCTCAGCAGGTAAGCAATCCCCATCCGCACAATGGAGTAAAGCGCATACAGCGGTAGCGCGCTTATCGAATTTGAAATCGGAACAACTGGAACCGGCTTGCCCAACCAGTAAACGCCCGTGCTCACCAGGGCCAGAAATCCCCCCAGCACGACAGCAGCCACCGCCAGGTCCATGAAAATCGGCCAGGTGCGCGCGGTAACCAGAGAACGTGCAAGCGGGTGCTGAATCTTCACTTGCTGTCCTCGTTGCCGGCAGTTTCCTCAGCAATCTCCTCTTCTGGCGCATCAGGCAACACAAACCGGCGGCGGCCGGCATCAAAGTCGAATAACTCCGCATAGCGGCCCCATGTAACCGCGGTCTCCATCTGGCGCAGGCACTCCTCCTCGCTGAACTGCTCGTCGAGCAAGTCCAGAAAGAAGTCCTCCGGTACTGTGTGATCGCTCTTTGCCTCGAGCGCCCTCCGAATCTGGCGAAGCAGCAACACGTTCTCCAACGCTGCGTCTCGAAATAATTCCTTTTGCCGCAAAATCTCCGAGTTTGCAAACTCCGTGCCGCTCGCCGTAATGGCCGCGTCGCCTTCCTCAATCTTCAGGAATCCAAGCAGTTGCGCTGCGTCCACAATCGGCAGCAGATCGTCAATCTCGAAAGCCAGATCGTCGGCCAGATGATAGATATCGTCACGTCCGCCCTTGTCCAGCAGCAGTTCCAACAGGCCGGCCACACCGCCAGGCCGCGCGTGCGGCAACATTTGGTAGTGCATCTGGCGCTGATCGCGCGGGCGAGTTTCGGCCTGCTGTTCCGGAGCCTCTGCCGGAACTACATCAGGCCGGGTGAGCACTTTGTAGATATAGTCCACCAACTGCGTGAACGGCTCCGATTTACGATCCCGCGGCTGCGGAAGCTGGACGCGGAAGTCAGTGCGAATATGCCCAGGGTTGCGGCCCAGCACAACGATGCGATCCGCCAACAGCACCGCCTCTTCAATGTTGTGGGTAACCAGAAACACGGCTTTTGTGGGCATCGTTTTCTTCGCCCAAAGCTCCAACAATTCACTGCGCAGATTTTCCGCCGTCAGCACATCGAGTGCCGAGAAAGGCTCATCCATGAACAACACTTCCGGTTCCACCACAAGAGCCCGCGCAAAACCCACCCGCTGCTTCATCCCCCCCGATAGTTCCTTGGGGGAAGCAGCCTCAAAACCGTCCAGGCCCACCGTATCCAGCATCTTCATGCTGCGTTCGCGCCGCTCTTCGGGGTCCACGCCGCGCGCCTGCAGCGG
>DATCAX010000399.1:0-3392 GCA_036512375.1 Candidatus Angelobacter sp.
GGCGCGGAGATCGGTAACGTTAAGCAGCGGGTTGGAAGGTGTCTCTGTCCAGATCAGGCGCGTGGCGGGCGTAATGGCGTGTTCCACCGCCGCGAGGTCCTGCATGTTTACCAGCGTGTGCTTGAGTCCCCAGTTCGCCATGACAGTGCGCAGGAGAATGGGCGTACCGTAATAAGCGTCTTCCGCGGCGATGACGTGGTCTCCGGGCGAAAGAGATTGAAATACAGCCAGTGTGGCCGCGCTGCCGGAAGAGAATGCCAGCGCCGCAGCGCCTTCTTCCAGAGAAGCCAGCGCGTGCTCAAGGCTTTCCCGATTGGGATTGTTGGGACGTCCATAAAGATATCCGCCGGGAAGGGTGCCATCGTCGGCCTTGTGGAAGGTGGTGGAAAGATGGATGGCCGGAACGACGTCGCGTGATCCGCCTTCAGGTTTGCGGCCGGCATGGACGGCGCGGGTCTCAATCTTCATCAGGGTTAGAGTACACCAGTGGCCGCGGATTTTCGCAGAGGTCTGGCCGCGAAAAACGCGAATCGGAGAAATACGACGGATTGCGCTGGCTTTCGCGGCTAAGGTCAGTTCTTTGGGTGCTTCTGCCGCTTGAAGAATCCGATCCACACCGGCGCCCCGTTACGATCACTTAAGACCACACTTACCAACTCCCACGATTGCAATCCAAGATTCTGGGCTGCTGATTGAAAATCCTGTTCTGTCAGGGCCTTTTCCACGTGGTACTCCCACTGGATGATGGGCATGGGTTTGACGTTGAGCGTGAAAGTCTGTTTCTGGGAATTGTTGCCGGCGGTGGCATCTAAATCGACAGAGAACGAGCCGGTGGATGCATAGGGCAGAGCGGTCAGGACAATGGTGTTGGCGCCGGCATGCCCTGAAGGCGCTTGAGCAATCACGCCGGAAGGCAGCCGTGAGAGCGCAAAGTTGAAGGATGGCCGTTCATTGACAGCGACATTCACGGTGAATGAAGCCATGCCGCCCTGCGTAATAATCACGATAGAAGGCGAAATGGAGACAACAAACTCCGGGGCCACCTGGGCAGGAAGTCGAACAGCAAGTCCGGTATAGGCCAGCAGCAATACAGCTGTACGCACGGCAAGTGGCGACATAGAGTTCCTCCATGGCGAATGTGCAGCCGATACTCTTATACTCCGGAAGAACGTCTTGTTCCTGAAATTTTGCGTAGAGATGCATTGGGTGGGAGAAGCAATGCTTTTTCGAAGAGTAGTCTCAGCACGCTGCAAGCGGCATGGAGCGTCGCAACCATTTAAGAAAGCACAAGGTCCCTCACCCCTATTCGGACGCTGAAGCAGGCGCGTCCTCATTGACGGGGATTCGGGATGACGGAATTTTGCACCAAAGTTCTGGCATTCCCCTTCTGGCAATTTTCAAGCAAAATGACCTGAAGCGTTCATGACCACTCTCAACGATTTCAAAGAAACGGTGCGGCAACAGGCGGACATTGTCCGCGTGATTGGCGACTATATCCAGCTCAAGAAAGCTGGAGCACAGAATTTTATTGGCCTATGTCCGTTTCATGGAGAAAAGACGCCATCGTTTTCCGTCCACGCGACGCGGCAGTTCTTTCACTGCTTTGGCTGCGGCAAGTCTGGCGACGTTTTCAAGTTTGTGCAGGAACGCGAGCAGATCAGCTTTCCGGAAGCGATACGGCTGATCGCGGAAAAAGTGGGCATACCACTGCCCAAGATGCAGTACAGCTCAGAGAGCGAAGCCGAGGATGCGGGCAAGCGCGGCCGGCTGATTGAGATGCACGAGCGGGCCTCCAAGTTCTTTGAAGACCAGCTTCGCCGGCCCGAAGGAGCGCATGCGCGCGAATACCTGGCGGGACGAGGATTGAAGGAAGAGACGATAAAGACATTTCGCATCGGGTTTGCGCCAGATTCAGGCTTTACGCTTAAAGACCGCCTGAAAGCCGACTTCAGCGAAGAGATGATGCGGGCTTCCGGCTTGTTCTCATGGAAAGAAGGCACAGACGCGAGCGCGATGTATTCCAAGTTCCGCAACCGCATCATGTTTCCTATTGCCAACGAAAACGGAAAGATCATTGCGTTTACGGGACGCACGTTGGCGACGGACGACAAGTCCGGGCCGAAGTATATGAATTCGCCGGAGACGCCGATCTACTCCAAAGGGCGCGTGCTGTACAACCTTGATCGCGCGAAGGAGGCCGTGCGCAAGCTGGGCTACGTGATCATTGTGGAAGGCCAGATGGATTGCATCGCCGTTTATTCGGCAGGTTTTCACAACGTGGCGGCGAGTTCGGGCACGGCCTTTACGGAAACGCAGGTGCGCCTGCTGGGACGGTTCAGCAAAGATATTGTGGTGAATTTTGATCCGGACACGGCAGGCGCGGCGGCTACGGACAAATCACTGGGTATGCTGCTGGAAGAAGAATTTAATATCAGGGTGCTGCGGCTGGAGACGGGGTTCGATCCTGATTTGTTTATCCGCAAGAATGGCGCGGAGGCGTATGCGAAGGCGCTGAAGGGATCGGCTAAATATTTTGACTATCTGGTGGAGCGGGCGCTGAAGCTGTTTCCGGTACGGAGTCCGGAGGGAAAGAAGAACGCGGTCAACTTTCTGCTGCCGCATATCCATCGCGTGCCCAGTCGGATTGTGCGCGATGAACTGGCCAATGACATCGCGCAAAAGCTGAACATCGATACCAATGTGTTGCGACAGGAATTCAAAGCTGCGGCGGTGAGCCGTGCTGCCGGTGGTCTACGCAACCAGCCGGACGAAGATGTGACGCCGTCAGAAAAAGTGCTGGTGCGGGCTGCGTCATCGACGATCGGGGAAGAAGCAGAGCTGCGGCACATGGCGGTGGACGCGCTGGCGGAAGAGCGTCTGCATACGGGGCTGACGACAGAGACGCTGCTGGAGGCGATCCTGCAAAATGCGCTGGCGGTGGAGCGCGGTGACGGCGTGGATGACGTGATGGCCCTGCCGCTCAGCGACGTGGATCGGAAGAGGCTGGCAAAGATTGTGATGCGAGAGGATGATCCGCTTACGGCTGACCTGCTGGCAGGCGCGCTGAATGCGTTGCGGCACCATCGACAATTGAGCCAGCGCGAAGGCGAGATCAAGCGTGGGCTAGTAGATGCTGAGCGCAAAAATGACGTGGCGGCGCTGCTGCGGCTGAAGCAGGAGAAGCTGGAACTGGACAGGAAGCTGGCGTCGGGCGGGTAAAAAGGTGGTGCCGACTACCTTCTTTTGGAAGCACGTAATCCCAATGCCCTAAGCGATAATTTGTGGCATCCGGCACTGAAAACGCCGCGAAACCTTAGAGCCTGTGCGGCATCTAATATGCAAGGGCAATTCACAGGGCAGCGGTTCCGGTATCTTCTTTGTTTTAGCGCAGG
>DATCAX010000400.1:0-4882 GCA_036512375.1 Candidatus Angelobacter sp.
CGCACTTTCCGACGGCGAACGCTACCTGATTGACGATTTTTCCGTTTCCTACGCTCCCAGCAGCAGCATTTTCGCGGTCTGCCAGGAAAAGCCGCAGCCGGAAGGCGATGGAGCCACCCTGGTGCTGGCCGTACCGGACGCCCGCGCACCGTTCATCGAAGAGGAGGCGCGTTTCGTTGCCGCCTCAATGGGAAATGCCCGGCTCTTTATGGGGGCGGAAGCGACTGAGGAACAGTTGCGCGCTCACGGACCGCAAAGCCGGTTCATTCACATAGCCACGCATGGTTATTTCCGCCAGGACAACCCCATGTTTTCCTCGATCAGGCTGGGCAATTCATTGCTAAGTCTTTTTGATTTGTATCAGTTGCAGTTCAATGCCGAGTTGGTGACGTTAAGTGGATGCGGAACTGGCATGAATGTAGTGATTGGCGGCGATGAGCTGATTGGGCTGGTTCGCGGCCTGCTGTATGCGGGAGCCCAGACTTTAATGGTGAGCCTGTGGGAAGTGCATGACCAGAGCACCGCAGAGTTCATGCGGGACTTCTATGATGGCTATAAGAGCTCGGCCAATAAGGCGAATGCACTTCGAAACGCCGTGTTAAAGCTGAAGCAGAAACGTCGCCATCCATACTATTGGGCGGCGTTTGCATTGGTCGGAAAATTCTCATGAGCTATAAAAATCTTACCGGACCTATATTTTTGAACCCTGCTGTCACTCTTATGCTTAGAAGCAGGCTCATCCGTCGACTGCTAAAAAGGGGAACATGGACCCGGAAGCCCTGTTCCCCCTTAATTGATTCAAGACGGGGAAAAAGTCACTTATGACTGAAGCCGTACGACATTTCGATATTACTGAGTGGGCTGATTACGTCAGGAACGCGGTTCCCAGCGATCAGCAAAAGCTAATGCAGGCCCATTTGCAAGCTGCATGCTCCAAGTGCGAGAAACTCAAGGCGCTGTTGTTCAGATTCGCTACAGTTTGCTCGCGTGAAGCCTCTTACCAGATTCCCAGGGCTGCGGAACAGCAAGTGAAAGCGATGATCGGCATGGCCAGCGCGCCCCGCCGCTCCATCCTGCAACGTGTCTGGGCCAGCCTGGTTTATGACAGCGTGAATGATCCGCAACCAGTTGGAGTGCGCGGAACGCACCAGATCAATCGCCAGGTGCTTTTTCATGCCGGTGATTACTCGGTGGATCTCCGCTTTGAGCACGAAAAAGGTTCTGCCAGCATGGTGTTGGTGGGCCAGATTGCCAACCAGAAAACGCCGGATGAAATGCTCGCCAATCTGCCGGTGATTCTTGTGGCCGGAGATCGTGAAGTGACCCGTTCTATCAGCAATACCTTTGGGGAATTCCAACTGGAGTACGTTCCAGAAAGCGATCTTCGCTTGCTGGTACCGCTAGAATCCAGGGGCCAGGAACTAGAAGTACAGTTGGGCAAGACGCCACAACTCTAAATCTCTAAGCAGGTTATTTGGGACTGACAATGAGGAAACTTACTTTACTCATCGTATTGGGGCTAATGCTCGGCCTGCCGCTGGCAGCCCAGAGCACCTACATCCTCACTGCGTCCCCCAGCAACATGCAAGGCGTGATTGATCGTCACGGCCTCACGGTGGTGAAAGAACTTTTTGACGGCACCAACTGCGTCATGCTGGTGAACTCTGCTTCCGCTGATGTCCCCAATACTGAAACTGAAGTCGAGTCCGATCTTCTTGTTCTGAGCTTTGAGCCGGAACAGCGCGCCGCGTTGCCGGAATTGAACGGTCTTACACAGCCGACCCTGACTCAATCCACCACCAGCATCCTTGATACGCTTCCAGGACGCACTCTGGTTTCGTTCTTCGGCAGTACTGTTCCAAGCAATTACAGCACGCAGGCCGCTACCAGCATCATTCGCCTGGGCGATGCTCGCATTGCCACCAAATTGACCGGCTCCGGCACAGTGGCGATTATCGATACCGGTGCTGATCTGAACCATGCCGCGTTGTCCGGCGTACTGGTTCCGGGCTATGACTTCACACGCGAAATTGCAGGAGCTTCTGAGCTGGCTGATCTAAGCCCGTCAGTTGCCGCCCAGCTGCAGCAATCGACGACCAGTATCCTGGACGCGCAAAATACTTTGGTGCTCAATTCCGCCGTTGCCATCCTGAACCAATCCACCACGTCGATTCTGGACCAGTCAACGACCTCGATTCTTGACAGCACACTGGCGGAATTTGGCCATGGCACTATGACCGCGGGCATCGTTCATCTAGTCGCGCCCACGGCCAGGATCATGCCGCTAAAAGCCTTCCGTGCGGACGGCTCGTCGAATCTCTCAGATATTATTCGGGCTATTTATTACGCCGCGGACAATGGCGCTAACGTCATCAGCATGAGCTTCAGCATGGCGCAATCCTCCCCCGGTTTGCAGGCCGCCGTGCAATACGCGCTGAGCAAGAATGTGATCATGATTGCCTCTGCGGGCAATGACGGCTCCAAGACCCTGGTTTATCCCGCGAGTTACAACGGCGTTCAGGGAATCGGCTCCAGCACGAACAACGACCTCAGAAGCGCCTTCTCCAACTTCGGTTCCGGCGTAGTTACCTTCGCGGCGCCTGGCGAAGCCGTGATCACCACGTATCCTGGCGGCAACTACGCTGCAGGGTGGGGCACCTCGTTCAGTACGCCTATGGTGGCTGGCGCAGCGGCTCTCGTGTTGCAAGCCCGTCCAGCCAGCAAGCCCGGTGACATCACCAATGCACTTTCTAAGACCAAACAGATCAGTGACATGGGTTATGGCCGCATTGATCTCTATTCTTCGCTCATGAATGTGGTCAGCAGCCCCACTAGCGGCGTCAGTGGCAGTAGCGGCAGGTAAACTCAACTCCCTACTACCTCAGCCAAAAAACTCCCCTCAGGGCACATTAGATTTATTAGCAAGTCTAAGACTTTAACGTCCTCGGATCCCCGATTCGAGATTTCCTGGGATTGGTAACTCTGCCCCTAGGCCATCACTTGATCCTGGCCTTTTCAGCGCTTTATTTCCAGATAAACCGTTAATAATAAATAGCTTATTTGTTTACGTGCTAGGACGTTTAGATGTGGTTTGTTTTTTATTTTGTTCGCTATTGAAACAGGGATTTTTTGTTGTCTTAAAAAAATCCTTCACGACGCTTTAGCTACTCTGGCTATACTTTTCCCAGGTTCGACGGATCAACCGAAGGGAGCCTCTCAACGCCGACGACGCGGCTTGACGGGGACACTGAAGACAGCCATGCGTAGGTTCAGGGTGCTTACAAAAATTTGTAGCGGCTTGCTTTTAATCATGAGCCTGCCGCTCTTAGCTCAGGACAAGTTTGTCCTGGTGACTTCGCCTGCCAAAGTGCAGGACGTCTGCGGACGATACGGACTGACACCGGTGCAGCAGCTTTCCTCTCACGGTGTTTTTCTGGTTTCAACCTTTTCTGCCGATCCCGGAATTTCCACGGACAGCGATGTGCGAAGCTTTGAGCCCAATCGCACGTTAGATGTGCCGGAGCTATCAGGGGCGACCATCGCCAGCCTGACGCAATCCACCACATCTATTCTGGATGGCCTGCCGGGCCGCATGATCGTCACCTATTTTGGGGCGCAGGTCGCCAGTAACTACGTGACGCAGCCGGCCACCGCTATTACCCGCCAACGTGACTTGCAGGCTGCCAGCAGTTTTAGCGGCGCCGGAATCACAGTTGCCGTGATTGACACGGGTGTTGATACTTCGCACCCGGCTCTTAAATCAGTTCTGGTTCCGGGATTCAATTTCATCGCCAACGTTGCAGATCCTTCCGAGTTGGTCGATTTGACTCCTGCCATGGCTGCGGCGCTGACCCAGTCCACCACCAGCATTCTCGATGGGCAGAATCTGGTGCAGTTAAACTCATCCACCGTTGCCATTCTCAGCCAATCGACCACCAGCATTCTGGACGGGCCCCCCAGCGCTTTTGGTCACGGCACCATGACAGCGGGCCTGGTGCACCTGGTTGCGCCGGGCGCCAGCATCATGTCTTTGAAGGCTTTTTCGGGCGACGGCGGCTCTGATCTGTTCAATATCGTGCGGGCCATCTATTTTGCCGCTGACCATGGCGCCAACGTGATCAGCATGAGTTTTGAAATTGCGCAAAGTTCGCCTGCTCTGCAAAACGCCATTCAATACGCCGTCAGCAAGGATGTAGTGGTGGTGGCGGCTTCCGGTAACGACGGAGAGCAGATACTGGTTTTTCCGGCGGCTTATAACAGCGTGATCGGAGTGGGTTCCACCAGTAACTCTGACGCCAAGAGCAATTTCACTAACTTCGGTACCAACTCCGTATTCATCGCCGCTCCCGGCGAAGGCGTCATTACTACTTATCCTGGCGGCAATTATGCGGCGGGCTGGGGGACGTCATTCAGCACCCCACTTGTTGCCGGCGAAGCGGCTCTGGTGTTGCAGGCGCGGCCCACGTACAAGCCGGGCGATGTAGCAAATGCAATTTCCCGGGCATTTTCCGTGCCGCAAATGGGGCACGGCCGCGTCGATCTCTGCCTTGCATTGTCCAGCATCGGCGTTGGCAATTTCTGTAAGTAACTAATCGTAGTCAGCATAAGGGGAAACACTTCTGGTAGCTCCACGGTTGCTGATAGAAAGTTTTGACAGGATGAGCCTTACTTTCGAGCCCTGCCGTTTGGCAGGGCTTTTTCTTTCAGTTCTTCCTTCAATTCAATAGAGCCCGGATGCCATCGGCGCATAGCGGCGGAAAAAACTGTTCGGCTTCCATTGTGGGCGGCCCGGATCGTCAGCCGCCCGAACCATCAGCCCGCGGATAATTTCTTCATATTTGCCTGCTGCTGCCAGGTCCACCGGCTGATCCAGGTCGTCAGA
>DATCAX010000401.1:0-5840 GCA_036512375.1 Candidatus Angelobacter sp.
TCCGGTGTCGCCGTTTTGCCCGTACCAATCGCCCATACCGGCTCGTACGCCACCACAATGGTATGTGCCCCGCCCGCCGAAATCTCGCGAAAAGCGATACCGCATTGCCGCCGCAAAATGTCTTCTGTAACACCGGCTTCGCGTTCCTGCAACACTTCACCCACGCATACGATGGGCTTCAATCCCACGACCAATGCGGCGCGGACCTTGCGGTTGACCGTATCATCGGTTTCGCCGAAATACTGGCGGCGCTCGGAATGACCAATGATGACGTGCGAGCAGCCCACAGCGTGCAGCATCTGGGCTGATACCGCACTGGTGAAAGCGCCTTCTTTTTCCCAGAACATGTCCTGGCCGCCAACGGCAATATTGCTGCCGCGCGCGACTTCCACCACCGCTGGGATACTGACAAAAGGCGGGCAGAGAACAATCTCATCGCGAGTATGTCCCGCCACTTGCGGGATGAATGTCGACACAAAGTCCTGCGCCTGTTCCGGCGTTTTGTACATCTTCCAGTTGGCCGCGATCAACTTTTTTCTCATGCTTCAGCCTTGATTTTGTAGTTGGGAAAGTCGCGGCTGAGTTCTTCTGCCGCTGCCGCATAGGCTTTATAGGTGCGCTGGTCAAACAGAACAAAGCGGACCAACATCACCGACTTTGGCTCATGCAGATGGTCAGCGATGGTCCGCAAAGCAATCTGTGCCGCCGGCCCCACCGGATAGCCAAACGCTCCTGTCGAAACGGAAGGGAAGCTCACGCTGCTACAAGTCTTTAAATTGGCCTGTTCCATGGAGTTGCAGTAGCAACTCTCCAGAATCTGGGGTTCGTTTACCTTGCCGCCCTGCCATACTGGGCCGACAGTGTGGATCACGTATCGAGCTTTCAGGTTGGCTCCGGAAGTGGTTACAGCTTGCCCGGGCGGGAGCGGACCGCGTTGTTCGCGAATCTTCTTGCACTCAGCCAGCAAAGCCGGTCCTGCAGCTTTGTGAATGGCGCCGTCCACACCGCCTCCGCCCAGCAGGGAAGAGTTGGCGGCGTTCACAATAGCGTCGGTGGTTTCCTCGGTGATGTCGCCTATCACCAATTCAAGGGTGGCCTTGGAGCCAATTCGATATCGCACGCTGTGCGCCATTTTATTTGTCGGTAAGAGCTTCCACGCCGGGAAGTTTTTTGCCTTCCAGAAATTCCAGTGAAGCTCCGCCACCGGTGGAGATATGCGTGATCTTGTCGGCGAGACCGGATTGATGGACCGCAGCCACTGAATCCCCGCCGCCAACGATAGAAGTTGCGTTCCGATTTCCGGCTACGGCTCCAGCAATCTTCATGGTGCCACGGGCGAAAGGCGCAACTTCAAAAACGCCCATCGGCCCGTTCCAGACGATCGTTTTCGCGCCCGAAATCGCTTTGCTGAATGCCTCAATGGTCTCAGGACCAATATCCAGGCCCATCTGATCGGCCGGAATTCCCTGGCTGGTCTTAACGGTTTGAGTTTTGGCGGAAGCGTCAATTCTTTCCGCAACCACATTGTCCAGAGGCAGGAGCAGAGTGACGTTCTTGCTCTTTGCATCCTGTAAAAGAGATTTGGCCAGTTCGACTTTGTCCTCTTCAACCAGCGATTTGCCCACCTGCTTGCCTTCAGCCCTCAGGAAGGTATAAGCCATGGCGCCGCCAATCAGTAGAACATCCACTTTAGTGAGCAAGTTGCGAATCACGTCAATCTTGTCAGAGACTTTGGCGCCGCCAATGATCGCCACAAACGGCTTTTCCGGATGCGTTGTCACTTTACCCAGGTATTCCAGTTCTTTCTGCATCAGCAAACCGGCTGCAGACTTGTCCAGGAATTTCGTGATCCCCACGGTGGAGGCGTGCGCGCGATGGGCCGAGCCAAAAGCGTCATTCACGTAAACATCAGCAAGCGCGGCCAGCTTGCGCGAAAAAGCTTCGTCATTTGCTTCTTCTTCTGCGTGAAAGCGCAGGTTTTCCAAAAGCAGCGTCTGGCCCTTTTCCAGCTTGTGGGCCATTTCCTCCGCGGCCAGACCGATGCAATCCGGGGCAAAACCGACATTGCAGCTGCGACCCAGCTTTTCATCAAGGAGCATACGCAGACGCTCCGCCGCCGGCTTCAGACTCATCTTGGCGTTGACTTTTCCTTTCGGACGACCCAGATGCGACGCCAATATCAATCTTGCGCCTTTGCGCAGTGCATATTCGATCGTGGGCAGGGTCTCACGTATGCGCGTGTCATCGGAAACGCGTCCATCTTCAGTCAACGGAACATTAAAATCCACGCGCATGAAGACGCGGTGTCCTTCAAGTTTCAGGTCCTGGATGGAAAGCTTGGCCATGTTTTTCTCGGTGGCAACTGCCATTAAAGTCCTTTTTTTGCCATGAAATGGATCAGATCGCGGACGCGGCAGGAGTATCCCCACTCATTGTCATACCAGGCGATTACCTTGACGCAGTTGCCCGCGACCACGCGTGTGAGTGGAGCATCCACAATGGAAGATCGCTCGTCGCCACGATAATCGATGGAAACCAGTTCGGCAGTTTCGTAGCCCAGGATACCCTTCATTGGACCGTTGGCAGCGGTCTGCAGGACCTTGTTGACCTCGTCCACAGTCGTGCTTTTCTCCACAAAAACGACCAGATCGACCACCGATACATTGGGCGTGGGTACGCGCATGGAAAAGCCATCCAGTTTGCCGCCCAGATCAGGAATCACCAGTTTAAGTGCCTTGGCTGCGCCGGTGGAGGTGGGAATCATGGAAAGCGCGGCAGCCCGGGCTCGGCGTAGATCTTTGTGCGGAAAGTCAAGAATGACCTGATCATTGGTATAGGAATGGATTGTGGTCATGGTCCCGCACTGGATCTTGAATGCGTCATGCAACACTTTGGCCACCGGCGCCAGGCAGTTGGTGGTGCAGGAGGCATTCGAGACGATGTTGTGTTTTGCCGGGTCGTATTTGCCTTCATTCACGCCCAGAACCAGCGTGATGTCTTCATTCTTGGCCGGAGCGGAGATGATTACTTTTTTCACCGGCCCTCGCAGGTGCTTTTTAGCCTGCTCAGCCTCAGTGAACTTGCCCGTAGACTCGATTACTACCTGGGCGCCCACGGACTCCCAATTAATAGCTGCCGGGTCCTTCTCTGAAAACACTTTGATCGTTTTACCGGCGACAGTGATAGAGTCACCCGACGCCTTGATGTCTTGCTTCAGGTTGCCGAGAATCGAATCGTACTTGAGGAGATGAGCGAGCGTTGCCGGGCTGGTGAGATCATTGACGGCCACAAACTCCAGGTTCGAGTCTTCCAGCGCCGTGCGTAACACATTGCGGCCAATACGGCCGAAGCCGTTTATCCCAACTTTAATTGCCATTGCTGATGAATCTCCTTCAGAACCTGATAACGTTCGCACCTGTTTGATGCAGAAACCGCGACAGTAGGATTCCGATATGCGGTTGAAACTATTCAGGTTAGCAGAGTGCGCGTGGAGATCGCAAACCCGGCTTTCCCATGCCGGAGCAAACGACTGTGACGTAGATCATGGACGACTCAATTGGGGTGTGTTTAAGACTTACGTCGCTGAAGTCTCTTCGAAGAAGGGTGGAAATCTAAGCGATAAAGCCGCGGGTCGCAAGTCCCACGGCTTTTTTTGCAAATGTTTCCTGGGTTGGTTTTCAAAAAACTAACAATTTGTTGCCTGGCTTCACGTTTCTCTTTCATCGGTTCCCGCAGCCATTTGTTGTCCTGGCTACCTTTATGGAACACACAATCTGCCGCCCTAGGGCTGCTCGATTGCTCAAACCCTCAACTACCATTGAGTGGAAACGCGCGGATCCGGGACCGTGCGCCATTCAATTCTTTATTTGGCCCGTGAGCTCTGTCTCTGTCTCTCTCTACTGCGTTCAGATCTAACTGGCTCTTGCTTTTGTAAGCTAAATCAGGGTTTCTTGCGAAGTACTTCTTTGGATATCCTCACGACTGGGCTGGGGCAGGAACATTCGAGCCGCCAAGTCCGATCACTGAAGCCAGCGCCAAAGCGACCTGCGCACCTTGCTTAATGCGAAACCAATCCTTGTCACCTGCAGGGACATAAGTCTGCCAGGAGTAAGTTGAATGACTTGGTTCGGTTGCGGGCCGCAATTATAACAAGTCGCATTTACGGTGCAAGAACAGAATCCCTACAAAGCTCAGCCGCATTAACTTTTTTGGTTCACGGGCTGGACTTTGCTGGGGCTGCGTTTACATGTCGCAGCTGGTCGTGAACTTGCGAAGCCTGGGAATTCAGGTTTTCACACATTTTCGTCGCCGAAAAAGCTCCTTTGCTTGCAACTTCTTAGCTGCTTGTGTTACACAAAGAAGCATGCGCAACTGGATGCGCGAGCGCATGAAGCGCCGTAAAAAAAAGCCGGAGAACGAGACGGAGGCTACTGGCAAGGTTGGCCAGCAGAAGCCTCTTGTCGACGAGTCCCATCCTCAACCCCTTGTCCCTGCCTATGAAGATAGGGAGCCGGAAGCTTCCCGCGGGCATGAAGCTGCCCAGGATTCGTCTGCGGTCGACGAACCGCGGATGGAAACTGAGGTTCAACCGGAATCGCCTTCTACACCTCCACCAGGCATTCCAGAGCATCGTCCGGCGCAGCAAGCTGGTAAAACTTCAGGCCGGCCATCTAAAGGCGTGGTTGTGCTTGCTATAGGCTTGCCGGGTTCGGGCAAGACCACATGGTTCAAGCGTCGCGGCGTAACCCCGCTTTCCAGCGACATGCTGCGCTCCATCCTTTTTGACGACATAACCGAGCAGCGCTATCAGGGCCTCGTCTTTTCCACCCTTCGATCCTTACTGCGTGCCCGGCTGATCGCCCGAATGCCCTGGAATTATGTAGACGCCAGTAACCTGGCTCCGCACGAGCGCCGCCAATGGATCAAGATGGCTAAGGGCTTTGGTTATGAAGTACATGCAGTCTTTTTCGATGTACCACTTGAGGTTTGTCTGGAGCGGAATAGCAAACGTGAGCGCCAGGTAAAAGAAGACGTGATCCAACGCATGGCAGCCAAATTGAAGGCTCCCGGCTTTGAAGAGGGCTTTGGAAAGATCACGGTTGTCCGGGTAAAGCGTCCAAGCGAGCAAACTTAGCAATCGCCGCCCATTCCTGCCGACTTTCGTTCCGTCTATCCCTTGGCAAAATGTACCAAGGCAAAGATTCCGAACCATAAAAACGCCAGATAATGCCAGTACCAGCCGGTAACTTCCACGGCGATCCGTTGCGATTCAAATCTGGCCGCCAGCAAGCGTCCCGCTACGGCATAGAGCAGCACAGCCAATCCCCCGACCAGGTGAACGGCATGAGTGCCGGTAAGGATATAAAACAGCGACCGGCTGGGATTGGAAGCGAGAAAAGCTCCCTGAATGCGCAGGGTATTCCATACCAGAACCTGCCCGGCGAGAAAACAAAAGCCCAGGATGACCGTTATTCCCAGCCAGGGCAGATCGCGCTTCAAGCGTGGAGGAACAATCCCCATGGCGGCAAACTCTTCTTTCTTGGCCATTGAGCGCCGTGCCAGCTCAAGCGTCGCGCTGCTTAGCAGCAAAACCAGGGAATTTGTCCACAACTGTACATAGGGAAGACTGAGAGGGATCCAATCGCGAACCCACCGGTGAGCGTCTTCATCAAACCGGCCTTTGCCCATGCGAAATACATAGACCATTGTCAGGAGGACAAAGATTGCGGTAACGGAGATGATGCAGAGCGTCATTCCGATGCGGTAACGACGCATGCGCTGTTCGCGTGAATGAAAATCGCCTGAATTACCATGATCACCATCATCGCCACCGCCGTAGC
>DATCAX010000402.1:0-4149 GCA_036512375.1 Candidatus Angelobacter sp.
CCACTCCGGTGTATGACCTGCTCATAGTAGATGTGGGACACTTCGCCGACCCGGGCCTGGAATTTTGCGAAGAGATCAAGCAGAGGCATCCTCACCAGAAGGTCCTGATGCAGGTGGATGGGCATCTTTACCTGGGTCGCGATAGCTGTCCTGATAAAGTGGTTTCGAAGCAGGAAGGCCCGCACCATTTTGTGGAAGAAGTGGAACGACTGCTTACGGCGTCCTAGCCGCCTTGCTTCTTTCCCACCGGCGGCTTCCATTTATCCAGAAACTGAATTACGTCTTTCTCGCTCATCACGCGTGCGCGCTCAAAGTCGCGGGTGGCATAAAGCACATTCCCTTGCGCATCCAGCACCGCCAGTGATGGCACGCCTTTCTCCAGGTCCACGTGATATTTCTTCGCCAGATCCAGGTTCTTCTCGTACTTTCCCACGTCCACGTGGACAAGAACGAAATTACTGTTTAGCAATGGCGCAATTCTGGGCTGATGGAAAGCATTATCCAGAACGTGGCAGTCAAGGCACCAGTTGCCGCCAAAATCCAGCAGCACATTCTTGTGCTGCTGGCCGGCAGCAGCCAGCGCTTGCCGGATGTCCTGGGCCGCATTCGCGTCTGCTTTATACAACTGGGGATTGGGCTGCGCCGGCGCCTGTAGCGGAACTCGCTTAAACTGCGCCGCCGCCGCTGCGCTAAGAAGAAGAGCGGCAATCAAGGTCCACTTGTGCCATTTTTTCATACTGTTTCATTTTAGACGATGTAATAGCATGCGGCGTGAGCGGCTCGTTTCTCGATTAGTTTTACTTGGGCGATACGACGCGTCCATATTCAGAGGCCCGGGCCAGGCGATCGAAGTAGCTGTATGTCAGCGTAGCGATCTTGCGGATCGCCGCCGCACCTTCCTTTTCGTCCTTTAGATAAGTAGTCATTATGCAGAGAATATAGGGCCGGCCCTTGACCAGGATAATTCCAGAGTCATTCCGCACGGCCTCAAGTTCACCGGGTTTGCTGGCTGCCACAGCGTCATCGGGCAGGCCTTGCAACAGAGAACTTTCTTTATGCGTGCTCAATACCTTGATGAAATCGGCGGTCATGTCTTTGTTGAGCAGCTTGCCGCGATAGATGGTTTCCAGCAGCGTCATCATCTCGCGCGGCGTGGAAACATTTTCGCGGCCTTCGCCGGCTGCTTTCAGGTCCATCATCTGCCGTCGCAGCCGCGTGGTACGCAATCCCAGGTTGTCCAGCATGGCGTTGACGTTGTCCATGCCGATACGCCCAATCAAAACGTTCGTGGCGCTGTTGTCGCTCACCGCCACCATCATCGTGGCCAGGTCCCGAAGCGTTAGCCGCGTTACTCCCGGCGTGAGGCCCAGCATGATGTCGCTGCCGGAGACCAGGTCTGAAGCACGCACAACATATTCGTCGCTCAACTTAAGCTTGCCCTGCTGCGCTTGCAGGTAAAGATTCGCCAGCACTGCAATCTTGATGGAACTGGCCTGCGGCATGATCTCATCGCCATGGATGAAGAAAGTCTCTCCCGACGTTAGGTCCTTCACCGCCAGGCCCATCACGCCATCCAGTTCCTTGTCGACTCCTTTCAATTCTTCTTGCAGCTTCTGCCATAGCGCCTGCTGTTTTTCTTTTGCGGGTTTGTCCGGGCAGCATTGGGCAAATGCAGGGACGCAGCAAATGACGAAAACGAAAAATAAAAGGATCCTTTGTTTCATGGTTTCAGAAGTGTACATAACTGCCTTCTCATCGCAAAGACACGATGGCATAATCTCCGACATGATGCTCCGATTTTTGTCGATCTTGCTGCTGTGTGGTTCGCTGGCCTCCCAGGGAGGCTTTCCCCATCCCATGGGCCCGCCGAACGTAAAAGCCGAATATTTGGGTAAAGCGCATGTGTCGCCGCAGGAAAGACGGGCCATTCTTTCTCTGGTATTTGCCGGGAACGCCCCATCAACGTGCGTTTCATCCGAACGCACATTGGCACAGGAAATCGATTCCATCCGCATAGCACGCGCCAGCTTGGCACCGGGAGAGCGAGATCTCCTGGTGCAGGCTTCAGACAACTGTAACTGCGGCGGGACGGGAAATTGCGCATTCTGGATTCTGCGCGAAAGACCCGGCGGCTTCGATACCTTGCTTGCGGCGGATATGGTCCAGACGTTCTCAGTTGAGCCTTCAAGCAGCAATGGTTACAAGAACGTCATGACTTCGGCTCATGGCTCAGCCTCTTATAGCGATCTGGCACTGTATCAATTTGACGGGAAACGATACCGCAAAACCCATTGTGCCGGGGAAGAGTACACGCAACGCGAAGATGGGAGCTTCAGCGATAAACCCACGATTACTCCTACTGAATGTGGCGCTGAGTAACGTGATTTCAGAAAGCGACTGGAAGCTATGACCTCAAGGCATCCATCGGGTCAAGACTACGGCATTGCCGCGGATATTGACCGGATAATCCTGACGGCCATTCATGAGAAACGCCTGCTGCGCTTTTCATATCACGATAAACCTCGAATCGTGGAGCCGCAGGATTATGGCATTCAAAAAGGGATCGTGAACCTCTTCACGTATCAGACCGCAGGCCAAAGCAGCAGCAGCCGTCTCCCGGACTGGCGTAAGTTTGCCGTTCTGCGTATGTCCAGCCTTGAATTGCTGGATGAAACGTTCCCCGGCAGCCGGTCCGTCCCCGCGCAAAAACATCAAGAGTGGGATGTTCTCTTTGCCCGCGTGGATCATTCCTAGATGCTGACTTCGCGACGCGCAATTCGTACCCCGGGCGTATACTTTCTGGGCTATGGCAAACATCGATAAGCATCCTGCGGGTTCCTTTTGCTGGGTCGAGCTGGCGACCACGGACCAGAGTGCAGCCAAGACTTTCTACACATCTCTTTTTGGATGGTCTGTGGTTGACAGCCCCATGGGCCCGGACGACTTTTATTCCATGTTCAAGCTTTCTGGCCGCGACGCCGGAGCTGCTTACACCATGCGTAAGGAACAGCTCGCGCAGGGCGTGCCTCCGAACTGGATGCTTTATATTGCCGTTGAAAACGCAGACCAGTCAGTGGCCAAAGCTGCTCAGGCTGGCGGTACCGTGCATGCGCCGGCGTTTGATGTGATGGACATCGGACGGATGGCCGTACTCCAGGACCCCACCGGAGCGGTCTTTTCTTTATGGCAGGCCAAAAGTCATCAGGGCACTACCATCACCGGCGATAACACATTCTGCTGGGCCGATCTCAGCACTCCGAATCCGGATCGCGCAGCCAAATTTTATGGTGATCTTTTCGGCTGGCAGTTAGCCAAAGATGAAAAAGATCCTTCGGGCTATATCCACATCAAGAACGGAGAGGAATTTATTGGCGGCATTCCTCCGGCCACGCACCGCAACCCCAACACTCCGCCGCACTGGCTGATTTACTTTCAGGTAGCCGATGCAGAAGCAGCCACAGCGAAAGCCGGCCAGTTGGGAGGAAAGGTGCTAATGCCTGCGCGCAAGATGGAAAATGTCGGCACATGGTCCATTGTCGCCGATCCCCAGGGTGCAGTGTTTGCATTGTTTAAATCGGCAAGGTAAGAAGCAAATAGCAGCTAGCCTTTTTAGGAAATCCAGAACAAAGTGAGGGATCTGTACCCTTTTTCTGAAATCCCGAAGCGAAGCGAGGGATCCCTATAGCCGCCAATAAGATTGAGTAACGTGCGAATTTCCAAAAAGACTCGAGCGGGTAGGGCTCCCTCACTTCGTTCGGGATTTCAGAAGAAGCCTCCTACGCTGCAAGATCCAGGCCGGTGAGTCCGCTCGGCGTTTCATCCTGCTTGATTTTTCCCTTGGTCGTCTCTTTGGCCAGCTGGCAGTTCAGCTCAGCTCCCACCAGCATGAAGAAACTGGTCCAGTAGAGCCAAACCATCAACGCGATCACGGCGCCCATGGTGCCATAGGTTTTATTGAAGTGGGCAAAACTGCGGAAATAGATTCCCAAGGCGTATGAAAGACCGATCCAGCAGCCCACCACCAGTACCGCGCCCGGAAGCGTGGCCCAGAAACGCTGCTTCACGTTCGGCGCCAGAAAGTACAGAGATTCCACGGCCAGTACGGTAAAGACCACCGCAACCGTCCAGTGGATATACGGCCACGCTTCG
>DATCAX010000403.1:0-3575 GCA_036512375.1 Candidatus Angelobacter sp.
CGTCCAGGACAATGATGGCATTCTTTCCGCCCATTTCCAGAGAGCACGGCTTAAAGCTACGCGCTGCGGTTTCACCCACAATGCGCCCGACCTCGCTCGATCCGGTAAATGAAATCGCCTGAACGTTGGCGTGCTCGGCAATCGGCGCCCCGACTTCCGGTCCAAACCCGGTAACAACATTCACCACGCCCTTGGGCAAGCCGGCGTCTATGAGCGCTTTGAGCAGGTTCAGCGTGGAAAGTGGAGTATCTTCGGCCGGCTTGATCACGCATGTGTTGCCGCATACCAGTGCAGGCAGGAGCTTCCACGATGGAATTGCCATGGGGAAATTCCATGGAGCGATCATGCCGCACACGCCGATGGGCATGCGCACGGCCATGGCAAACTTATTTGGCAATTCTGATGGGACCGTCACACCGAACTGTCGCCGGCCTTCGCCGGCCATGTAGTAGGCCGTGTCCACGGCTTCCTGCACGTCTCCGCGCGTTTCTTTCAGTACCTTGCCCATCTCCCGCGTCATCAGGCGCGCATATTCTTCCTTGCGCTCCAGCAGGATTTCCCCGGCGCGGTAGATGATCTCAGCGCGCTTGGGCGCGGGAACCAGCCGCCAGCGTTCAAACGCCTGGCGGGCAGCGGAAACCGCATCGTCCACGTCACGCTTGTCGGAGCGTTGAAATATGCCAATCACGTCACGCGTGTCAGCTGGGTTCAGGTTTTCGTAGGTCTGGCCGCTGCGCGACTCGACCCATTCGCCGTCGATGAAATTCTTGAAAACTTTGGCTGCCATTGCTACAGAAGTTGCCTTTCGCGAGAATCAAACTCTCTATCGTACCAAGATTTTGAGCATTGCGCGTGGGCCAGGACGGTTGCCGGGAACGATGCAAACAGCGAAGCCCCTGATAATAGGAGGCTTTGAGCACCTCGGGGCATACCGTTCGCTCATGTCAGCCGCGAGTGCTCCGTGAGGGCCATTTCGGCTCAGTCGATTTATAAAATTACGCTAATATCGCGCATAGAGTATTTTTATGTTTTAGAATCATGCTGTCTAACCTTATATAGATCAGTTTTCAATGCTTTAAGGGGCAGTTAGATCCGGATTTAGTACTCTTAAAGTTTTCCTACCGCGGCCAACATAGTGAAAGGTTAATTACTATGTCCATACTCCTCGCCGATGATGATCTCCACCTGGCAACATTTTTGTCAAAATCACTGGAATCCGAAGGCTACTCCGTCCACACCGCTCTAAATGAAGATAGCGTTCTTTCCGAGTTACAACGGCAGAGTTACAACTTGATTATCCTTGACCTGAACTTCGGCCAGACAGATGGATTAAAGCTGTTGGAACGGCTGCGTGCGGAAGGGTTGGCCACGCCAGTGATGGTACTAAGCGCCCGCAACAGGGTTTCTGATCGCGTTCAGTCGCTGAATCTGGGCGCCGATGATTACATCACCAAGCCGTTTTCCTTCCAGGAACTGGCCGCACGAACAAATGCGATACTGCGTCGCAAGGCTGATCCTGCGCTCAGCGTGCTTCGAGTGGAAAACCTGGAGTTGGATCCGTCGTCGCGGAAAGTCCACCGCGGTAAACGCGAGATCAAGCTCAGCCCCAAGGAATTCGATCTTCTCTTTTTGCTGATGCGTCACGCCGGCGAAACTGTGACTCGCCAGGATTTATTGCGTGAGTCCTGGGGATTGCAGCCGGAGACTGACAGCAATCTGGTTGACGTTTACGTGAACTACCTGCGCAAGAAGGTCGATTTCGCCGAAGAAGGCAAACTAATCTGCACTGTCCGCGGCTCGGGATACAGGATTGGCAGGCCGGCCCCATCGCAAGGCGCCGGTTCCCCTTCAAAGATGCAGACAGACACCTCGCACGCCGATTTCAATCATAACCACCAGCCAACCGCCCTCACGGGTTTGACTGATTCGCTCAGCGTGCAGCAGACGCCCCTAAGAGCTCTGATTCACTCGGTGGCGCATGATTTAGCGCAGCCTCTAACCAGCATTCATTGCTTTCTGGAAGTTCTGGGCATGCACAAGGACAATTCAGCGGCACAGTCTGCTGATCTCAGAAGTATTGAGCAACAGGCGGATCGGGCGATCTCGCTAGCCAAGGGGATATCGGCACTGGTGCGGGAGGTTCCCGTGCCCAGCGGCCCGTGGACTTCCCTTGATGCGCTGCTCAATGATCTCTTCAATGATTTTGCCGCGCTGCTCCACTCCGGCTTGTTGACTCTGGAGCGTCAATGGGATCCTTCAATCCATGTCACCAGCAGTCCGGTGCTGCGCCATCTTATGGTCTTGTTCATCAGCAAACTGATAGGACGGAATACCCGGCCGCTGGTTCTTACAATCTCAGCGCAACTCGATGACAGCCGTTGCCTCCTCCAATTGAAGTGGAAGTCGAACGATGATTGTCCGTCAGCTTTATTGGAGGCAAAGAACATCATCGCCAAAGAACTCATCCACATACAGGAACTGGTATATTCCATTGGCTGCGACCTGTCTCTTCCAGACGGGCGGGCAGAAATCCTGCTAAAACTTCCGGCGGCAACGCAGCCCAGCAGACAGGACATAGTGCACTAGACTTCATGTGGCAGGTTTTTGGCAGTGACTACTCGCCCATCACAGCGACCACGACGCGCTTCGCTCTCTGACCATCAAATTCTGCGTAGAAGACCCGCTGCCACGTTCCCATCAGCAATTTGCTGTTGGTTATTGGCAAAATTACCTGATGGTGCACAAGCAACGCTTTCAGGTGTGAGTCGCCATTGTCTTCGCCCGTTTCATGATGCAGGTACTCTTCCTTGAACGGCGCAAGCTGCTCCAGCCACCTGTCGATGTCCTGGATCAATCCCTGCTCATCGTCATTCACATAAATGCCGGCTGTAATATGCATGGCTGATACCAAAGCCATGCCGTTGGTGACGCCGCTCGTGTGGACAATCCTCTCTACCTGCGGCGTAATGTGAACGTATTCGCGGTGCTTCTTCGTATTGAAGGTGAGATATTCCGTATGAAATTTCATGTTGGTTGCATGCCCCTGAAAGCGTTTCGTCCAGCCGTACGATTGTGAATTCGCGGAAGCCGCCTAGCTTTACGTCAGATGCATCAAAATTACCATGGCCAAACGTTCAACACGAGCGTCCGCTATACGAATCCCAGATAAACCGACCCTGCTCGCGTTGCGCACTGCCGCCGCCAAGTGCAAGGCTTGCGACCTATGGAGGCGGGGAACGCAAACGGTATTCGGGGAGGGAAGCGTGAATGCCCGCATCATGATGATTGGCGAGCGGCCCGGCGATAAAGAAGATATTCAGGAGCGGCCATTTGTTGGCCCCGCAGGGGCCGTATTGGATAAAGTCCTGGCGGCTGCCGGAATTGAACGCACCGATATCTATCTGACGAACATCGTGAAGCATTTCAAGTGGGAGCCGCCAGGCAAGCGCCGATTGCATAAAGAAGCCCAACGCTCTGGAGATTAGCGCCTGCCGACCCTGGCTGGAAGCCGAGATCAACGCGATTAAACAACAAGTGGCGGTGTTGCTTGGAGCGACGGCGGCGCAGGGCATTCT
>DATCAX010000404.1:0-5734 GCA_036512375.1 Candidatus Angelobacter sp.
GGACCGCCGGTGATGGATGCGCCATTGATCTTGAACGGGCAAGTTTGCAAATTGATCGCGTAAGGACCAGGCGAATCGAGATCCGGGTCAACGCGGCAAATGCCAGCGGTGGCGTCATCCACCCATAAATGGCGTTCCGGAATGCAAGGTGTACTGTTTTCCACACAGAGGAACTGTCCGGTGGCAGGATTAATCGGGTTCACCGAACTGATGCCGTTTAGAATGATGCCCCCCAGAGGAGCGGTCACGGCTGCTGCTGTGTTGTTCTGCGGGTTCGGTACGCCGAGATATTGTATCGTCGTTGTGTTTGGGGTGACGATGGTTTGAGCGCTCGTAGTGACGATTGCGAGCATCAGGATCGTTACCAGGCAGAACAAATTGCGCGCGGAAAATGTTCGAACGCAATGATTGCCCTGGGCAGCTGTAGTCCGTGTGGAGGAGCTCATTTATTTATCGCCTTCTGTCCCAGAGCTTAGCCCCGGGATCTTCCTTGCGTTTAAGTGTGGCAAGGTATCATCCGTGCAAAATTGGACTGCCGCATCTGCGAACCAACTCCTCGGGAATGCGACAATCGCGATCTTCGCGAGACCAGGGCTTGCAAACACCGGAAGAGCGAGCGCCTGACCATTAAAAAGGCGAAGATTCGCCAATTAGTTCTTCAGTTTTAAGCCTTAGGAATTAGACCTAGATTGGAGAAGGATTAAAGTTTTTAATCTTCGCGTTTCCCCCAGGTTTTCTGGCCATTCCATAGCTTAATTGCGCACAAATCTGCACATCTGCATGCCCAAAACAAAAAAGGCTACCGAATTTTCCCGGCAGCCTTCGCTCGAGAAATCTTTCGAGTTTCAACCACCGCGAAACAACGTTTGTGTCAGCAAAAAAGGGGGCGGCCCAGGCCGTCCCCCTCTTTCACGTATTGGTGCTAGTTGAGTCTGAACTGGAAGCTGATCGACGTACCGTCGTTCAGGTTGATGGTATAGCCGTAAGTGTTACCGGCTGCCAGGTTGCTGGTGGAGAGAACGAACTGCCAGCCCGCGGAACCTGCGCCGTTCAACAGCGTACCGCCCACGAAGGCGAACGGACCGCCCTGCGGAGCAGGAGTACTGGCCGGAACACCATTGACCGACGTAAGAGTGAAGCTTGAGATCACGGTGCTGGAGACGGATACTCCCTTCACATCGCAAACCCGGAACTGCACGGGAATTGTCGGCGTGGTTGCTTTCGTGAATTGAGTGCTGCCGTTCGTCGCGATCGGCGCCAGGATCTGGTGGCCCGCACCGTTGGTGCAGTTCCCAATCGGAGCGTAGTCAACAGTTTCTACGCCCGTGTTGACAAAGCTGATTGTGTAATTGGTTGAGCTTTGTCCTGAGCAGCTGATGGTGTGCGTGCCGATGGTGCTGCCGGTTGAACTGCAGCCCAGCGTGCCCGCAAGGTTCGCCGGTCCCTGGCCGAGAACAAAGCCATTGTAAGTCGCACTCGCGGTAAGCGCACCGTTCAACACCACCGTCTGGTTATTGGAGGTGATTGAAAGCGGCACAGCCGTAATCGTAAGCGTTCCGGTGGCCGTAGTCAGGTTGTAATTGCCGCTCAATGAAGCGGGAGAGAAGACCACTGCCGGCGTGATCGGGAAAGTTCCGACGTTGCTGGTTTGAGTGGCCGTGGTGCTGTAAGTGGCCGTAATGTTCTCACCGTTTTTGACGCCGGTGATGGTGCCGGTCAGCGCTGGATTTGCCGAGCCAAAGGGCCGCGAGACGCTGTTTGCGGTCACCGACAACGGCGCTTTGTTGACAGTAAGGGAGCCATTCTTGATGGTCACGGTGTAATTGACCAGCTTGTTCGTCGGATCGACCAGCACTGGGATGGTTACATACGTTGCGGGAACGCTGGTGGCGGTCGGAGTCGCCAGAGTGGCCGTGATGTTGTCGTTGTTTTTCAACCCGGTAAACGTGCTGGCCGGATTGGGATCGCCATACAAGCGGCTTCCGCTCGGCCCCGTGACTGTTAGCGGCGCTTTGGTGATCGTTAGTGTTCCGTTCTTAAGAGTAATCGTATAGTCGACGGCTTTTGCTCCGCTTACCACCGGCACAATGGGATATGTTCCCACCGGGCTGGTGATATCAGCAGAGGTGAAGGTCACCGTAAGAACGTCGCCATTCTTCAACACCACGAACGTTCCGGTAAATGCCGGGTTCGCATTGCCGTAAACGCGGCTGGCATTTGCGGCGGTGAAGGTCAATGGCGCGGGATTAATCGTGAGAACGCCGTTGATGGAAGTTACCGAATAGTTGCCGAGCTGCAGCGTTGGATCAACCAGCGCAGGAATGATTGGATACGTCCCCACGTCACTGAGTACAGTGGCTGGGCTGGAGTATGTGGCAGTGATTGCATCGCCATTTTTGATTCCTATGATCGTACCAGTGAAGACGGGGTTCGGATCGCCATATAGGCGCGTGGCGTTTGCCGCGGTCACAGTTAGCGGCGCGGGCGTCACGGTGAGAGTTCCATCCGTCTTTGTGACCGTGTAATTCCCCAGCTTGTGGGTCAGATCGATAAGATTAGCAACGATCGGATAAGTCCCGACAGGGCTGGCTGCTGTGGCTAGGCTGGTGTATGTCGCAGTGATCGCGTCGCCGTTCTTGATTCCCAGGATTGTGCCGGTGAAGACCGGGTTTGGATCGCCATACACGCGGCTCGCATTGTCCGCGGTTACCGTCAAAGGTGCTGGCGTCACGGTTAGAGTCCCGTTGGTTGCGATCAGGTTGTAATTATCGAGCACTCCAGCCGGATCGATAAATGTCGGAACGATGGGGTAAGTACCTATCGGGCTACCGGGCGTGGCCGGGCTGCTGTAGGTGGCGGTGATAACATCAGTTCCTCGCAGGCCAGAAATCGTGCCGGTGAATGGAGGGTTAGGATCGCCATAAACGCGGGTCGCGTCGGCGATGACTACCGTCAACGGAGGTTTGTTGACGATGAGCGTCCCATCGAAAGTCGCAAACGTATAGTTCGCAGCGGCGAGCGTTCCTAACGGGCAGTGAATAGCATAGCGTCCCGGAGGAGTGCTGGCGTCGGTTGGAACTACGGTATTGCAAGTAGTGGTTCCCGTGACAACGGCGGCTGTGTCGCCGTTCAGGAAGCCGGTAATCGAATAAGTGAATGGCGGATTAGGATCCAGATAAAGCTTCGCTACGCTATTGGCCACCACGGTCAGAACGGCCCGATTCACGGTGAGTGATCCTGTGCCGCTGCTGGCTGTAAACAGAGTATCGCCAGCAAAGCTGGCGCTGACTGCGCCGGGATATGTCCCCAGCGCAAAGCCGGCAACGCTGACGGTGAAGAAAGCCTGGCCAGCGCCGTTTGTTGTCGCCGTGCCGAGAGTGGTGCCGTTCAGCGAGAAGGTTACAGTCTTTCCCGAGATCAATCCGCCGTTAGACGCCTTTTGCAAAGTGGCACTCAGAATGGCGAGCCCTCCATAGGATCCGGACGCTGGCGAAACTGTCAGCGTGGAGGGTCCGGCCTGCGCCGTGATCGCGATGATTGCTGTGGCTGAATTGTTCGCGGGATTCGGATCAACCGCCGACTTATTCCCAATGCTTGCCGTGTTGCTCAGGGAAGCGCCATTCAGAAGGCTGGCGCTGGTGGCGGCCACGATTGTGATGGTCTCTGTTTCACCGCTGGCCAGGGAAGCAAAAGTTACTGTATGCGGGTTCAGCTGCGGACTGTTGTTGCAGATGCCGCCGCCAGTGGAAGAGCATGAAACCAGCGAGGCTCCAGAAGGCAGATTGTCAACGATCGTCGCCGATGTGGCATCCGGCCCGTTGTTGGTAACGGTGATCGTGTAGGTAACGTTCGATCCTGATTCAACCGTCAGCGGGGAAGCGGTTTCCGTAAGCGCGAGATCCGCGCTGGTGCAGCTGCGCGGAGGATAAGCAGCCAGGCCCTGAATTTCGCCCAGCCGATCAATCGCAATATTGCTGAGGCTTTTTAGCCCGCCTACGCCGTTGATGCTGAAAACGGCAATGCCAAAGTTTTCGTCCGCCGCATACAGGAACGCGCCCGATGCGTCTGTCGCAAGGCCGATCGGCACGTGAACAGCGGTGACTCCGCCAAAGCTGCCGATGGTGGTTAAGGAGCCGTCCGCGGCTACGCTGGAGGAATTGATCCTGTTATGGAACTGATCGCTGGTGAAGAGCAATGAGTTGTCGGGGCTCAGCAGGACAATCTGTGCGTCGGTTCCGGTGCCAAGAAATGGGCTGCCTGCCAGGGGCGTCAAGGTTCCGTCGGCTGCCACGGACCATCCATCTGTGATGGTGGAGGAGGCAAAGCTCGCTTCGCCGCCGTAGAGGCGGTCGCCGGCGCAACTGAAATCCAGCCCGGAAATCGTTCCGCTGCCAGTGCGCGGGAAGGGTGAACCTGCGGCTGGAGTCAATGAACCGTCAGCGTTAATAGCATATGCCGACACGCTGGATTCATTGCTTACCGCAAGAAGCTGGCCGTGAGCGGAAATTTTCATTCCGACTGTCGGCGCGCAGCAGTTCGCAGTGGTGACGCCAGGGGTAAGAGTGCCACCGGCGCCAATCGCAAACGTCTGAATCTGGCCGTTGCTGGAAGCCATCAGAAATGCGCCGTCAGGCGTGGCCGCGAGCGAAATTCCCTGGCACAGATCAAGCGTGAGTCCGCTGGCTACCGGCGAACCGGCTACAGCAGTTAGAGACCCGGACGCGGGATCGATTTGAAAGACGCTGATTGTCTGGTCTCCGCTGTTGGAAACGAACAGGAGATTCTGGGGCGTGCTGATAATGATCCTGTCCAACCCAATACACGTGGTTGTGGAACCAATGCCGCCAGTTAAATATGGAGAGCCAGCTACCTGTGAAAGGCTGCCGGTTGCGGAGACAGCGAAACCTGAAATGCTGTTGGCAACGTCTTGATTATTGACGTAAACGTAATTGCCCTGCGCATGCAGCGCCACGGGCGAAAGCAAAATAAGTATCAGCAAAAATGCTGGAAGCAACCGTAGGGCGGCTTGTGATGAATTCGTTGTGAGGAATAGTGAAGTAGTAACAGTTGTACCGCTGTGAATCTGAAGCATTTCATCCTCCCGGAAGGTGTTGCCACGACTCGATCGAAACTGCTTCGCGCAATACTGGTTTCGTCGGCCGCATGCACACTTGTCACCCTGCGGCAAAGGTCATTGCCAATGCCGCATGGGGGCCTGCAAATCGTGATTCAAATTTCGTGCGCTTGAGCGGGACAAGAAGTTGAGCAGACAGGGCTGTGGGCCATGCTGACACCTCAGGCGGCGCCAAACGCGCGAATTGGTTCACGGCTCGCTGCCCGGAAGAACAGCAAGAAATTACCTGGTCATTTTTCTAAGGGGGTAGCCGGGATGATGACGCGCCGACACGCGCAGGGATTCTCGCTAGTTTTTCGAGCCTGGGGGAGAAACCACTTTGGTTACCTTCGTAACCCCTGATGTGTGTGATCTTGGGCGCGCGGGATTAGAAATTCAATAAATACAAATTAAAACTACTAATGATAGCAATCAAATAAGAAGGCTCTTACTCGCTGCAATCTCAGATGTAGATGAACAATTCATTCAGCAGATGGAAAAAACGGGGGCGGAACTCATGGCCGCCCCCGTCCATCTAGTTATTCAAGCTGAAGCTGAACGGTACAACGGTTCCATCGTTCAAGGTAATGGTTCCGGTATACACGCCCGTGGTGCGGCCCG
>DATCAX010000405.1:0-8287 GCA_036512375.1 Candidatus Angelobacter sp.
GGTCGCTGGCCGGCACCCCATTTCAGACCGAACTCGACGGCGCAAATATTTCCGGCGCCGTTCGTCCCACAAGCAACACGAGCTTTAGCTTTGGACACCAGAACTATCTGGCTCCGAGGCAAGGGCAACAGCCGGCGCTGCACGCGCAGGTAGACCGGATCGGCGTCAACTGGAAGGTCAATGAGCTCTCATTGGGCTCCGCGGTCTTTCGCTCGGAAGTCCTCAATCGCACCAGCAGGGGCGGGTCGCTGTGGGCCTCGCGATCACTGGGTCTTCTTGATCTTCGTTTCAATTACCTGGTGAGCGCCGCCGATCGAAACCATGCGCTTCAATCTTTCTCTCTCACTTCGCAGGAAAAACTCACGCAACGCATCAGCGTGCTTCAGGTAACCACCTACTCCGCCGGGAGAACCAACGTGGCTTTTGGTGGAAGCCTGACCACGAACCTGCTGTCTTTTGGCGTCAGTTACCAGACATACTATGTTCCATTCCGACCCGACCGTCCTTTTACTCAGGCTCTCTCCATCAATCTCAACCTGAACCTGCGCGGGAATATTCATCTCAGCACTGCAACCTCATTCACTCCGCAGGGCAAGCTGATTTACACGCTCGCGGGCAGCGGATCTTACTATCGACTCTCCGGACTGGAGGCGACTCCGCAAATCCAGAACTTCCGCTTCCAGCAATACCTCACTCGGGGGCGCATCATCACCAGCGACGGGCTGCCTGTCTCCGGGGCGGCAATACGTATTGGAAAAGAGGTGCTTTACTCTGACAGCGATGGCCGCTTCTTTGCCCGCCAGCACAAGGCCGGGCGCTACAAGGTTGATGTAGTCCTGGACGAATTCATCGCTACCGGAACATTCACCGTTGTCTCAGCGCCTGCGGATGCCGGTGCGACCAAGGATCAAGATACCCCTGGAATCGTCATTGTTCTCGCACGCTCATGATCATGAGCTTTCTGGGGTGAAGTGCATCTGTGAGGGGCTTGCGAAGCGGCGGTTGAGCGGCTACTTCCCCTTTTTCTCAGTCTTCCCTTCAGCGGCAGCTTTTGCGGCCGCCAATTGGTTGAGCGCATGGTCCACCACGCGCTGCATGTCGGCCAGCGGAGCGGGCTTGCCGGTCCAGATCTCAAACTGTCGCGCGCCCTGCTGGACAAACATTTCTGAGCCAGGAATCACGTGCATGCCGCGGGCGCGGGCCATCTTCATCATTCTGGTTTCCGCCGGGGTATAGACCATTTCAAAGAAATACTTTGCCTTCATCTCCTGCTCAGTAAGCGGCAGAGGATCTTTATTGCCTTCCATGCCAGCCGGCGTGGCATTGATGATCACGTCAAATTCCAGCTTCTTCAGCATCGTCCGATTGATCACCCTGGCTTTCGCCTGCTTGGCCAGCTTCTGCGCCGCTGCGGCTGTACGGTTCAGAATTGAAACTTCAGCGCCGCGTTCTTTCAATCCAAAAACGGCAGCGCGGGCAGCGCCTCCGGCGCCCAGCACCAGGATTTTCGCGCCTTGCAGTCGAATGCGCAGCTCCAGCGGACGGACCACGCCGTTTACATCTGTATTGAAGCCGTAGAGCTTTCCATCCTGGCTGCGCACCACCGTGTTGCAGGCGCCGACCTTCACTGTCCAGGGATCGCTCTTATCCAGTTCCTTCAGGATCGGCTCTTTATACGGCATCGTGATGCTGAGACCGGCGATGGGAATATCTTGTACGCAAGCCATCAGGTCTTCCATCGTCTTGGCATGCAAAGCCAGATAGACGGCATTGACGTTCTCCCGGCGGAAAGCGGTATTCAGCATCACCGGTGAAAGCGATTGGGCCACGGGGTCGCCGGCCACACCGTACACACGCGTTGCGGCATCAACCTGGTCAATTCGATAAACGTCGCGCAGCGCCCGCGCCGTCAATTGTCCTGGCGCGGTTTCTTCTCCCGGATTGGCGGCGGCAAAAGTAAACTGGCTGCCGGCACGCACACAGAGTACCCGGCTGATAACCCCCTGCTCGCCCATGCACAGCCCAATCAGGGAATGCGCGTGGCTGTACTTTTCCAGGAACTTCATCATCACCACGTTGTCATAAAGCGAATTTGCCGTGGTGACGATCTTGATGAAGTCGGAAGGATGCTGCTGCATTTTGGCAAAGATTTCTTCCAGCTTCTTGGTGCCACGAAAGTCGTGATACGAGAGAATCAAGTGCGCGGAACGGCGCAAGCGGTTGAAATCCGACGGCTTAACCTGCGCGGCCGTTTCCAGTTCAATGTCCACCAGATGGCAGCCCAGACTGGCCGCCTTGACCAGCACGTCAATCTCTGAGGTAATTGTTCCCTTGAATTTGCCTCCATTGGCGGTACGGCGGCAAGTGGCCACAATCAGCGCTTCGGGGTGAAACTCCACGAATGTCTTGAGCTTCGGCAACCCCAGAGCAGGGTTGGGAAGATAGTCTAACCTGAACTCAATAAAGGGGTTATCCCGGACCGCAAGATCTGCTTTTTGCACCATTTCCGCGGGATTTGAAGCGGCAATGGCCACACATACCCGGGGTAGCCGGGCGGGCAGGAACCTTGGTGCGTAACTGGATGATGTTCCATTCATTAGTTTTACAAAGGGCTGGCCATCATACGTGAGCGAAAATCACAGATTCAAGCACCGAATGCAAGAAGTGAATAGAACTTCTGTAATTAAGCGTATCTCCTTAGTAAATAAGAGTTTAGTTGAAGTCCGGGGAAAAGCGGTGATATGTTCCACCCGGGACATTGCGCGTCCCGTGGGAGAGAAGTGTTCTTCTGCAGAGGCGCATGGGAGGCAGTATGAGGAATTTCGGACTGGTGCCGCTGGCATTGGCAGGGATGCTTTTCTCGAACCTGGGCTATTCACAACAGACACAACCTGCTCAGCCGCAACCGGTACAACCGGCACAAAGGTCGCAGGAGCACGCCGCCAATCTTGATGTCGGCAACACGCCCACGCGTAGTGACATGTATTGCTCGGGCTTTCTAGCGACAGAAAAGGTTCCGGACAAAATGTTCGTCGCGGCCGGACACAATAGTCCTGACCAGACGCGCTTTGCCGGAGCTTCCGACGTGATTTTCATTCACGGCCAGGGCATGAAGGAAGGCGAGCGCTACCAGATTGTCCGGCACGTAAAAGACACAAACCACTATGAAATGTTTCCCGGACAAAAAGCCGCCCTGCGAAACCTTGGCGTGCCGTATCTTGAGCTTGCGATCGTGAAAGTGACGGATGTGCAGAAGAGCACGGCTGTAGCAACATTTGAATTGAGCTGCTCAGATGTAATGCCCGGCGACGTGGTCATTCCGCTGGTGGACCGAGAGGCGCCGCCATTTCGCAAGGTTTCTCTGGACCGCTATACGCCGCCCACCGGGAAGCCCCAGGGCCGTATCGTAATGGCCAAGGAATTCGATTCATTCCTAGGTTCCAAATATAAGGCATACGTGAATATCGGCGCGGACAAGGGTCTTAAACCCGGGGATTATCTGCGCGCTACGCGTACTTATTCCTATTCCTACCACGATCCTGTATCCGGGCTCTCGCTCAAGGCCACGGAGTATGATGACACGCAAATGAAGCCCGAGAAGCTTCCACGAGGCGATGTTTCCAGCCTGCCGCGCCGGACGCTGGGAGACATGATCGTTCTTCAGGTACACCCGAAAAGCGCCACTACCATGGTTTTGACGGCGCTGGAAGATATATCCGTAGGTGACGCAGTTGAAGTCATGGATACGAGCGACGCGCCGGTTCTGGCGCCCATCCAGCCATCGTTCACCAATGCTCCGCAACCAGATGCCGCGGGCACAAGCACGGTGCCTCCGAAGATTAACTGCTCGGCCTCGCCTACCAGCCTGCGCGCCGGCGAGAGTGCTTCCATCAGTTGTGAGGCCGTGAGCGCCGATAACCGTCCGATCAATATCACCTATGTCGCCAATGGCGGCAAGCTCTCTTCCAATCGCAACCAGGCCACGCTTGATACGGCGGACACGGGCCCCGGACCGATCGCGGTTCGCGCCACCGCTTTCGATGACCGGCAGTTGAGCGCATCAACCGTGGTCACGGTAAATGTTGAAGCGGCTGCCGCGGCCGTACCCACCGCGCAAAAGCTGATGGAACTGGATTACAAACCGAACAGCGGCTACGTGGACAACCGTTCCAAGGCCGTGCTGGACGATGTTGCTTTAAAGTTGCAGCAGGACCCAAACCTTACCGCCGTGCTTTCTGGGTCGGCCGATGCCGGCGAACCACACAGTATGGGATTGCAGCGGGCCCAGAACGCCATGGCCTACCTGACTAAGTTCAAGGGCATCGATCCGCAGCGCATCCAGGTGAAAGCCGGAACGGATGCCGGACGCAAAGTAGAAGTATGGGCAATGCCAGCAGGCACCGCACTGCCGGGCGCCGCCACGCCAGCACAGCCACCGCAAGGCGCCACGCAACAGGACCAGCCGGTACAAACTGTGCCAGCTGATCAGCCAGCGGCTACACCTGCGCCGGCCACGCAACCACCAGCAGATCAACCTGCAGCCACACCGCAGCCTACGCCTCCTCCGCAGAAGTAAGAGGAAGGACGAAAAGAACTTTGGGCACGGCGCTCTGGCCGTGCCCTTTACTTTCCCCGTCGTGAAGCAGTCTGCGCAGCCAGCCCTTCTTTCCGGCCACCGATTGAGTTACCCTGCACGGCATGAGATTCTTCCCTGCATTGCGTTTGTTCGTTGTTAGTCTTCTAGCCTGCACCACTGCTTCTGCCCAGCAAAAGATGGAAGCTGCCGGACCTGATATTGTCATCCACGGCGGACGCATTATCGATGGCACCGGCAATCCCTGGTATATCGGCGATATTGCAATTACTGATGGCCGCATCGCGGCAGTGGGGAAGATTCCGGGCGGAATTGCGGGGCGCGTAATCGAGGCAAAAGGCTTGGTGGTTGCTCCAGGATTTATTGACATGCTGGGCCAGTCAGAGACCTCGTTGCTGATAGACAATCGATCGCTCAGCAAGCTGGCGCAGGGGATTACCTCGGAAATTACGGGCGAGGGCGGAACGGTTGCGCCGCAAAATGAGTTGACGATTGCCGCTGCCCAGCCATGGCTCGATCCCTACCACCTGAAGATTGACTGGACTACGCTGGCGGAGTACTGGCAGCGGCTGGAGAAGAAAGGTACGCCCATTAACATTGGAACCTACGTGGGTGCGGCACAGGTGCGTGAAGCGGTGCTGGGCGACGTGAATCGTGCGCCCACTCCGGCCGAACTGGAAAAAATGAAGTCGCTGGTGGCGCAGGCGATGGAGCAAGGCGCGTTGGGTATTTCGACGGCGCTGATTTATCCCCCGGGACATTATGCAAAGACAGAAGAACTGATCGAACTGGCCAAAGTGGCGGCACGCTATGGAGGCATTTACGCCACGCACATGCGCAGTGAAGGACAGAACGAAATCGCGGCGGTCCGCGAGGCGCTACGCATCGGCGAGGAAGCCCAGCTTCCCGTTGAAATTTTTCATTTAAAAGTCAGCGGCAAATCCCGCGCCGGCCGAATGGTCGACATTGTGCGCATGATCCAGCAGGCACGTGATAACGGCCAGGACGTAACGGCCGATATGTATCCCTATCTGGCTGGAGGCACGGCCCTGGCCTCAAGCCTGCCGCCCTGGGTGGCCGATGGAGGCATGGACAAGCTTCTGGAGAGGCTGCGTGACCCGGCCGTGCGCCAGAGGATCAAAACTGAAATGTCAGCCACGAGCGAGCGTACATGGGAAAACCTTTACCTGGATGCAGGAGGAGCGCCGGGCGTGATGGTTTCGTCGGTGGTGAACCCTGCCCTGAAACAATATACCGGCAAGACCGTGGCGGAGATTGCGACAATCTGGAAAGGCGCGGACGGCAAGTCCGCGCAGCAAAAAAAAGACCCGCTGGATGCGCTGATGGACTTTGTGCTGGCCGATAAAGGCCTTTCCAGCGCGCTTTATTTCATCGCCAGTGAGGAAGACCTGCAGACCGGACTGCGACAGCCCTGGACCAGCATCGGCCTGGACATCAATGAGATGTCGCTTGACGGTCCTTTGTTTGAGCCGCACACTCATCCGCGGGGCTATGGCAGCATGCCGCGCTTTCTGGGGCATTACGTCCGCGACCTGCAACTGATGCCGCTGGAGCAGGCAATCCGAAAGATCACTTCCCTGCCCGCCCAACGCGAACACCTGACCGGCCGCGGCCTGATCAAAGAAGGCTTCTTCGCCGATATTACGATTTTTGATCCCGGCTCCATCATCGACAAAGCTACATACAGTCAGCCGGCCCAGCTGGCCGAAGGAGTGAAGTACGTTCTGGTGAACGGGCATTTGGCATTCGAAAACGGGAAGGCTACCGGAGCAATGGCGGGAAGAGCGTTGAAAGGGCAGGGAGCGAAGTAAGCGAATACTGCGAGACCCCAAGATTAATGGCCGTTGTCTTATTGCTGGAAAATATCGTCAAAGAGCGCAGTGAGTGAGAGTGAAAACTTGAAGCCGGCAAACAATTGGGATTCCTCGAGCGATTCCGGTTCGTTGATGCGACGTGCACCTTTAGATCATGTATTTCTATTAGCCGCAACTGCGGATAAACAAGCCAAACTGCATGGCTTCCGGCATCCAGATACTGGCGAACTTTTTTTGCCGTGTCCTGGGCAAGGTTCGTCGGCGAGATAACCTCTACGGCCAATGCCGGGGGGCGCCTTCTACTGGGGAATGATCGGGGTCTATGGTCCGCAGATGCTCTGCGCTGACGAAGGCGACGTCCGGATTTCTAACCGTGTCCGTGCCAAGCCGGAAATCCATCTCTTCAACCACCAGACCGAGTTGGTGAGAACGGACGAACCGCGTTAATTGCTCCGCAATCCTTTGGCGGATCAGGTTGTGGCGCAAAGCGGGCGATGGCTCCATTAGAAGTGTTCCCTCATCAAGTTCATAGCGGGTTCCCTCTCTTTCGGGGAGCTTTTCGTATTCCGCAAACGTAAGTCTGGTGATAGTTCCCATGGTGTATCCCGTGTAAGATGGCAGCCTACATGGTTTGATGACGTCACTTTAGCATGAAGCGGGCATTTTTATGGAAAACGAAGAGGCTGGAGCAGAAGCATAATATCCGCTGGCCGTATCACCTCTGCGCGGCCTGTTACCATCCAATCTCTTTTAACAATTATTTACAAAACCTAGTGTTGTAACCGTCTGATATAACGTCAAATAGAGTAGTTGGCGCAGTGAGCTCCGAATCGGCACATTCCTAACGGTACCGGCCCCCGCCGGTGACCGGCAATTGCTGAAAAATCGAAGTCTGTATAGGATTTCAGATTTCCAAGATCCTGCCCTGAGAGGACAGATGTCAAAACCCTTACGCCACAATTTGGCCGTTCGCCTCGTGATATGCGCTTGTCTGGCGCTGATGTTGAGTGCCTGCGGCAAAACCAGTGCTGATTCCAAGCAAAAGAATGGCGGCGGTAACGCCAGCGGCAAAGGCGGCCGGGGCGGCGCTCAAATGAGCATCCCTGTGGCAGTGGCCACGGCCGAAGTCCGCGATCTGCCGGTTCTGCTGAATGGCCTGGGATCAGTAGAGGCGTATAACACGGTAGCAGTGAAGAGCCGTATTGACGGCCAGTTGATCCGGGTAAACGTGAAAGAAGGCCAGGAAGTAAAACAGGGCGAGTTGCTTGCCGAGATCGATCCCCGGCCTTACCAGGTGGCATTGAGCCAGGCGGAGGCCACATTATTCAAAGACCAGTCAGCGCTGAAAGATGCCCGGCTGAACCTGCAACGCTTTCAGGAACTTTATAAAGACGGCGTAATTCCCAAGCAGCAGTTCGATACTCAGGGCTCCCTCGAAGGCCAGCTGGAGGGATCTGTGCGCGCCGATCAGGCCCAGGTGGATACGGTAAAGCTGAACCTGGTCTATACGCGCATTACAGCGCCCGTGAGTGGAAGAATCGGCCTGCGCCAGATTGACGTGGGCAACATGGTGCATGCGGCTGATCCCAACGGACTGCTGGTGATTACGCAGTTACAGCCGATCGCCGTGATCTTCAGCCTGCCGCAGGACAATCTGCAATCGGTTTCACAGCACATGAACAAAGGCAAGCTGTCCGTGGACGCCTACAGCCGCGATGATCAGACAAAGATTGCAACCGGCGCGCTGACCACCATTGACAACCAGATTGATACCACTACCGGTACAGGAAAGCTCAAGGCGGTCTTTGAAAACCGCGATCGCTCACTTTGGCCCAATCAATTCGTGAATATCCATTTG
>DATCAX010000406.1:0-6223 GCA_036512375.1 Candidatus Angelobacter sp.
GACAAACGGCAGTTCAGAAACAATTAGTCTGCTGGACTCTCACCTTCTCGCCGTCTTCCAGCGTCATTTCTTCGACACTCCCATGTCGATAATCACGAAGTTTCGGAAATTTCCGAAGTCTCGTTATTTTCAGCACTCCCCAATCTGAGTGATTTCAGTAACTTACGGTTTGGCCACTGCTTTGCATTAGTGAAACAGCAGAAAGCGACAGCGATGACATTGAGAATTCAGAGATCGGCCGAGGGGGAACAGGTGGTGTTCACTCTCTGTGGTCGAATACAGGCGGAACAGGTGAAAGAGTTGCAAGCGCAGTTCGAGTCCGGATCATCAGGCAACGGCATTGTTCTGGATCTGAAAGAGGTGAAACTAATCGACCGGGACGCCGTGCGTTTCCTGGCACACCACGAGGAAGAGGGCATGAAGCTGAGAAACTGTCCAGCCTATATCCGTGAGTGGATTTTGCGAGAAGGAAATAGAAAGTAATCGGCGTGGAAGCTACATGGCAAGGAATCTGACAAAGGAGGGTTCAAATGACGACGCAGAAATCATCGGCGAGAAAGATCATAGTAACGCGCGAAATGCTGGCGAGGGCAACTCACTGCAATCACACATGGAGAGAGCTGTATGTCGCAATTCAAACGCATTTGCGTATTGAGATAACACCGGAGATTGAGATACAGCCGAATCCTCACACAAAAGGAGGCTCACGGTGGCAAGCAGCGTAATCAGCATAGATGGCGCAACAGCCAGTTTCGCGCAAACAGCGAGTTCCATTGGGACGACGAGATTTTGAGCGAACCAGACTTTGAAGGAATCGTGGGGCAGAGTTCAGCCCTGCGCCAGGTTCTGGAAATGGTGGAGATGGTGGCTCCAAGCGATTCTTCCGTGCTCTTGCTGGGAGAGACCGGGACAGGCAAAGAGTTGATCGCGCGCGCCATTCATGATCGCAGCCGCCGCAAGCAGCAGGCGTTTGTGAAGCTCAATTGCGCGGCCATTCCCAGCGGTCTGCTGGAAAGTGAACTCTTCGGACACGAACGGGGAGCATTCACTGGCGCTATCGCACAGCGTATCGGACGGTTCGAATTGGCGAGCCAGGGCACCGCATTTCTGGATGAGATTGGCGAACTGCCTCTTGAACTCCAGCCGAAACTGCTGCGGGTGCTGCAGGAGCGTGAGTTTGAGCGCCTGGGTAGCACGCGGACGATCCGCACCAATACCCGGCTGGTCGCCGCCACCAATCGCAACCTGGAACAAATGATTGCGGACAAAGAGTTTCGCAGCGATCTTTATTATCGGCTTAGCGTTTTTCCCATCCGTATTCCTGCGCTGCGCGAGCGTCCGGAAGACATCCCTTTACTGGTGCGGCACTTTACAGAGAAGTATGCGCGCAAGATGCATAAAGAGATCGACACCATTCCTGCTGCGGCCATGCGGAGCCTGACGCGCCGGCATTGGGCAGGAAACATTCGCGAGCTTGAAAACGTTATTGAGCGTGCAGTGATCCTGACGCGCGGCAGTGAACTACAGGTATCCGCAGAGGAAACGGAAACAACCGGGCCAACTCTTCCGGTACAGGAAAAGTGTGCCGCCATTGAGCGCGACGAGATACTCCGCGTGTTACGCAATACGAATGGACGCGTCGCCGGCCCCGAAGGCGCTGCGGCGCGCATGGCAATCAAACGTACGACTCTAATCTCACGCATGAAGAAACTCGGAATAGTAACTCGACGGGAAGTGAAGGTTCTGGAACACGAAATTGTTTGACATACCCTTAACGAGCGTGGCCACCGAGCCAGGTTCGCGGAAAAAGGACAAATCGAAAGGAAATTATTATGGAAAAGCGAAAACTGGGAAACAGCGATCTTGAGATTACCCCCATTGGCCTGGGAGCCTGGGCTATTGGCGGAGGTGGCTGGGAGTTTGGCTGGGGCCCGCAGGAAGACAAGGACTCTATTGCTGCCATCCACGAAGGGCTCGATCGCGGCATCAACTGGATCGACACTGCAGCTGCTTATGGCCTCGGCCATTCAGAGGAAATTGTTGCGCGTGCATTGCAGGGACGCAGCAGCCGTCCCTATGTGTTCACAAAGTGCTCTCTGGTGTGGAATAAGGGCGGAGAGATCGGGCATTCGCTGAAAGCCGCATCAATCCGCCACGAATGCGAGCAGAGCCTGCGGCGGCTAAAGGTGGATGTTATTGATCTTTACCAGATCCACTGGCCCATTCCGGACGCAGACATCGAGCAAGCGTGGACAGAGCTTGCCCGGCTACAAGAGGAAGGCAAAGTCCGCTATATCGGCGTCTCGAATTTCGATGCGCAGCAGATGGAGCGTGCGATGGGTATTGCTCCGATCACATCGTTGCAGCCTCCCTACTCTTTGCTCGCGCGGCAGGCCGAAGGCGAGATCCTGCCCTTCGCTGCACGCCACGCCATCGGTGTGATCGTCTATTCGCCGATGTATTCCGGCCTTTTGAGCGGCAAGATGACTCGCGAACGCATTGCCAGCCTCCCGTCGGATGACTGGCGCAGCCGCAATCGCAACTTCCAGGAACCTCTCCTCTCTCACAACCTGCGGCTGGTTGAACTCCTGCGCGAAATTGGTCTTCGCCATGAAGTAACGGCGGGTGAGGTTGCCATCGCATGGACGTTGCAGAATCCGGCCGTCACGGGGGCAATCGTTGGCGTAAGGAGCCAGGAACAGGTGATGGGAATCATCGAGGCCGGAGAGTTTCGGCTGAGTGCCAGTGAAACGGATGAGATAGCACAGGCCCAAATGACGGAGGCGCAAGAGCTGTCGCTGTTCTCATGAGAGCCGGGCCGGGTGTGTCGCGACTCAAACCGGTAGAACAACCAGCGCTGGGGTGCTTCGGCGCATACAGAAAGCGCAGTATGCCCGGCTTCCTATCTAGTTGTCACGGCGATTTGGCTGCTTGCATGCTTCTTTAGAAATAAAGGTGGAAATACAAATGGCAGGAGACCCAATTCTATACGTATCCGATCATGGACCCCGCAGCAATTCGATATTAGCTGCACTCGGGGCAATTGGTTATGACGTTGTAAGCGCCGACAGTTCAGCGCAAGCGATCGCGCTGTTATTCGTCATGCATTCAGTAACTGCCGTTGTGCTTGATCAGCACTCGATCGAGCTGTCCAGCTTTGACCTGACACGTAGCCTACGAGCACTTCGCCCAGATGTTCCAATCGTCCTACTATGCGCTGAGCGAATCGACCGCTTGCCGCCAGACGTCGATTCTTGTGTAAACACGGGACGACCGCTCAAGAATCTTACTTCCGACTTGCAGCGCCTCCTGGCGGGGAACCCCGCTGCAGTCGGCCCGATTGATTGCTGCAGCTTTCAGCGTGAAGGCTAGTGGCGTTACTTGACCGCACAGCGATGTTATCCGCCGCGTGTTCTAACCGCTCGCTCAGACGGGCCGTTCCGACACAATGACATTTTGTTCAGTGTGATCGAATTTGGGATGTCACGTGCTTTATCCAAGGCTACGACCCTACGGCCGGGGGCATGGGTTAACGCTTTCGCGGCGAATCAGGCGGCGTGTGACGCGAGCTTCGCAGCCGGTTTGCTCGTGGCAATCCGACAACTCATGGGATAAGCGGGCCGAATCGCAGATCGCGCATTCTTGTGGATGAGAACGCTCACGTTTGTAACGAAACGGAAAACGCTAAGCCGATTGCCGTTGCAACTCCGGGAAAGTTTTCGCTGCCTCAGCGAAGTGGTGAGCACACAGATAAGCACGATGCTGCAAGCCTGACCGAGCCGTAAGGACAATCACTCGATGCGTGGGACTCAAACATTGATGGCAGTTCGCCAGTTCTTCGAGAATGCGGTTCGATCCGCTGCTCAGGAGCGGAGTGCATGCTGTTATTGTCTCGCCAGGTTTCAACCTAAATTCCTGGGAGGGATAAGCGGCATTTTGCTCAATTCTTTTGCGAGTCACTGTGAGCTGGATTATGGCGGAAAGAACGAAACGAAAACTGACCAGATTGAACAGTAAAAGGACCTGCTCTCGTTTTTCCCCCTCCTTCTTTAGGTTTCTTTACTTATTTGATAATTGCTTAAGATAAGCAATTATGTCAGCTCGCTCGTCGGCTTTTTTGAGACTGAGATTCATATCGTTATCGGGGATGAACTTATCCGTATCGGTCAGCCATTTGTCCAGTGAATCGGCGTCCCACGTTTTGTTGGCGGTCTTCAGAGCTTCAGAGTAGGTGAAGCTGGCGATGCTTCCGGACTTTCGTCCAAATACTCCGCGAAGTCTCGGGCCTTCTTTCTCTCTATCGAGGTTATGGCAAGAAGTACAACGCTTTTGGAATAATTCCTGCCCGTGCCCGGGATCACCACTGGCCGCTTGTGGAGCAGAAATAGCGGAGGCATACGGCAGCACAGCTATGATGCCGAAGCAAAATATTGTCAAAGCCAGGACTAGACAGCGTTCGGGAGCGCGAAAAATCGAGTTGATAATCATGAGTTAGGGTCCCTCTAATCGTTCCCTTGAGGAACGGCCTCGGCCCGCAAGCGTCTGCGTTCAGCGTGCGACCAACGGTCCATTAAGCTGATATCGGCCTCGCTTAATTTCGCGTCGGGGTGCAGCAATGTGTATCTGGGAAGGGGCATTTGTTTATTCCTAACCATGACGGAAATCTCAGAGAGAATCTCCATACGCTTCTCTGCGGAATTCTCGTTCCAGTGCGACATGTTGAAATGATCGCGTCCATCGTGAACGTCCTTCTCCACCATCCACGACATTGGAGGGACGTAGCTGTACCAGGGCCATGCTGTTTGCTCCGAGTGGCAACTTGCGCATGATCTCTGCACAACGTTGATTATCGGCGCCTCAGTCTGTGCACCTGAGAGGAGCGGATTTGCCGAATTTGCCGCTTTCACTCTGCCAAAGGGATGAATGAAAAACAAAGGGACGGCAACAACGGCGATCGCCAGCAAACCCCATTTGATTTTTTGCTTCATTTCTTAGCTCCCGCCGTGCGAATCCTGCACAAAATTGGATACTACTGCTCAGATGAGACGCTGCGTCGTTCCTACTGATCTGACAATGTCTGAAGATAGGCGATAACGTCAGTCCGCTCGCGCGCTTGCGGGACACGGAAAAACATGTCGCTGTTGGGAACGATCTTTTCGGGATCAGCCATCCATTGGTCTAATGAAGGAGCATCCCAGATGACATTGGACGATTTCAACGCGTCCGAATACTTAAAGGTAGTTATGCTGCCCGCCTTCTTGCCATAAACCCCGCGCAGTCTTGGGCCTTCTTTGTCTTCATCGAGTGAGTGGCAGCCGGCGCAGCGCTTCTCGAACACTGCCTGCCCACGCTTGGCGTCCCCCTTTTCATTCTCTGTCTGGACAACGGACGCAGCAGAAGACCGAAATGGAAGTGCCACGATCCCCAGCGCGAAAACAGCCAGTCCGAGGCCCAGACAACCCTCAGCAGAAATCCTGCTGAGGAACGATTGCTTCGTCTCTCTTTGGATTTGGGTTTTCATGAGTGATGTTCTTTACCCCACCCATATCCGGGAAGCTTCCGGTGTTGAAACTTTGGAACTCCCCGGCGCCCCTGCTGCATCTCCAGCAGCAGCCAGGGGAGAATCGACAACAGCTAAGTTGTGACTCTGGGCGACATAGTGAACATCCGTCAGTCCCAAAACTGATCGCAGCCGCTCGGCGGGCACTTTCATCGGTCCTGGCGCCGGAGCAGTCCCCGGTGCAGGTTGCGGGAAAGCTGTAGACATGGCTGTGTGGAAGGTGACGTTTCCTTCGACTTTTTGCAGGACCTGATGAATGTGGCCATTCAGAAAAGTCACGGAACCGAAACGCTTGACATAAGACATTGCCTGTTCACTGTCCTGCGTGGCCCATCCCCATTCGGGGTAGACAGCCCACAGCGGGATATGCGCAAACACGACCAGCGGCGTGCTGCTGGAAACCCCTTTCAGATCGCCCTCCAGCCACTCCAACTGCTCGCCACCAAGTTTGCCCATGCCCTCAACCTGGACCACGTTGTTCAGGCCCACAAAGTGGACGCCCTTGTGATTGAAGCTATACCAGCCGCTGCCCTTGGTTCCTTTGCCGTAGCGCTCCAGGTACTGCTTGCCATCATCGATGTTTGTGTCATGCTCGCCGGGCACGTAAAAGATCTGCTTAGTGTGGGCGCCCTTGAGAATCTGTCCCACGGCATCGAATTCTTC
>DATCAX010000407.1:0-6083 GCA_036512375.1 Candidatus Angelobacter sp.
GCGAATTACTTCACGAAACAGCCGTGCTCTAGGAATCGCATTCGCCACCGTCCAAGCCCCTAGTGCGCGGGATTCACCACATGGAATGACTTGATGATCCGGTCGACCTCGGCTGGCCGCTGCTTGCCGGCATAACCCACATTGAAGATGTAAAACTTGTGTTCGTCGGCACATTGGAATCGATGCAGTGACCGCTCGCCTGAGCCCATCTCTGTTTCGTATTCCAGGCCTTTCATCCCCGCGGGCGAAATCTGCTTCAACGAACCTTTGACAACGGGCTCGCTGGGATTTTTGCCGCCATCGGCTTTATCCCACATTTCAGACAGGGCAGTTTCACAATCCATCAACCGGCTGATAGCCCGCAGGCTGACCACGGTCTTACCCATTGAAACCGTGTAGACATTGATGTGCCGGTCGCCGCCATCGTAGTGAGGGTTTGGTGCGGAAGGCAGCGTTATGGCGAATCCATCTTGTGGATAGACGTATTCTCTCCACTGCATCTGCTGCGGTTGTTTTGGCGCTCGCTTTTGCGCCAGGCTCTTCTGCGCCAGCGGCGCGCAGGCCAGCATCAAACCAAGAACTGCGAGGACAATCGTTTTCATAGGCTAGTACATCTTACCAGCCCGCGCCGTCAGGTCTGGATAGCCAGGCCTTCTTTGGTTAGCACCGCGTCCAGCTTCTTCATCGATTCTTCAAGAGCATCCAGGCCGGCAAAACGTTTCCCTTCAACTTCCAGTTCGGAAGCCAGGTGATTGCTCATGCGTGTAATACAGTGAATGCGCTCCTCGGTGATCATGGTAGAAAGCTCGCGGCTCCCACCATCCAGCCACATCTCCACCTGCCAGCCCGTTTTGCGTGCGCTATCCACGGCATAGCGGAATTCGCTTAAAACGCGGCGATCCACCATCCCAGCGCTCAATAACTGTTCCAGTCGGCTCAGTTCGCCGGTGATTCGGGCGACCTGGTTCGTTACCTGTTTCGTAAAAGCCTGATTGGCTTCCTTAATCTCTATTTCTTTAACTGCATCCGTCATGGGCACTCCGGAAGGTCATGTACCTTGTTTAATTAGAGTAGTACAACTTCCGCGTTTGGCGTTAGTGACAAAAGTAACCGGGCTGGCCAATCTTTATCTATCGCACATACCACGCACTACCTGCGGAAGCCCTCTTGAGAGTAAAGTAAACGTCATGAAATCGGCAGACAAAAAGACCGCCGCGCTTGCGGCCGCCATTGTGCTGGCTGGCGCGCACTCGAAAGTCCACGCCGTTCGTTCTTCCGGCGCATAGACCAATGACCGTCCGGCGCCATATAGATTTCTTCTAATCCTTTTCAAGTTTGGATAGACTCATTCGTTCCAAATTTAAGCCGAGGCGGTGCGTATGAACAGGCTGGCGCGTCACTTTATTCCCTTATTACTCTTGATGGTTGCTCTTTCTTTCTCTCAGGTGGCAAACGCCCAGCAGTCGCCGCAGGAAGAACAGCCGGTCCTTCACGGATATCAGAAAGCTCCGCAGCCGATCTCTGACATTCTAAGTGCTCGGCCTACACCTCTTGTGCAGGTAAGCCCGAACGGAAAATGGCTGCTCACGGCTGATCGCCTGCCCTATCCGCCTGTTTCAGATCTGGCACAGCCCATGCTGCGGCTGGCCGGACTGCGCATCAATCCGGCGACCAACGGCAGGCACCATCCTCCACGCCTCACCTCTCTGCATCTTTATTACACTGGCGGCAATGAGCAGGCTGAGGTGCCTGTTCCCCGCAATGCATACCTGAGCCCGCCGGAATGGTCTCCAGACAGCCAGCACTTCGCTTTTACAAACACCACAGCCAGCGGCATTGAGCTGTGGATCGGCCAGATCGGGACTTACACCGCCAGCGCGGTTCCCAAAGTCAGGCTGAGTGCGGTGCTGGGTGAAGCCATCCAATGGATGCCCGACGGAAAAACGCTGCTGGTCCAGATGGTGCCACCTACTCGCGGAAATCCTCCGGCAGCACCCAAATCGCCCGACGGTCCAATCATTCAGGAGAGCGACGGTAAGCGGGGCCCGGTCCGCACTTTTGAAGACCTTCTGCAAAATGCGCACGATGAAGATCTCTTCGACTACTACGCTGCCGCGCAGCTTGCGCTGATAAAGAACGGAGTAGTCACCCCCGTCGGCAAGCCCGGACTCTTCTCCCGCGCGGAGCCTTCGCCAGACGGCAAGCACTTGCTGGTAAACCGCATCCAGCGTCCTTATTCATACATCCTGCCGGAGAGCGAATTCCCGCGTGAAGTGGAAGTATGGAATCTTGCCGGCAAGATGGAATACAAAGTTGCCAGCCTGCCACTGGAAGAGCATGTACCGATTGAGGGCGTGCCGCTTGGTCCCCGCGACTATCAATGGGTACCAATGCAACCGGCAACGCTGGTCTGGGCGGATGCGCTTGATGGCGGCGATCCCAAAGCCAAAGCGCCGTTCCGGGATGAAGTAATGATGCTGAGCGCCCCATTTACTGACGATCCTCGCGAACTGGTCAAGCTGGAGCAGCGTTTTGTTCCCGCTGGAAGCGCCGGTGGCTTCCGCTCCGGATCAGCCATTGATTGGGGCGAAGATGGCGTTGGTCTGGTGCGTGATTACAATCGCGACCGCCGCTGGCTGCGCACTTTTGCGATCAACATCGCGAAGCCCGGCGAACGGCCCAGGCTGATCTGGGAACGCTCGATTCGCGATCGCTACCGTGATCCCGGTTCACCGCTGATGCGTACTCTATCCAATGGGAGGCGCGTGATGCGAATGGCGGGCAGCGCTATTTTTCTCGCAGGTAATGGCGCTTCGCAAAAAGGCGAGTTCCCTTTCCTCGATCGCTTTGATCTGGATACTTTGAAATCTGAGCGCGTTTTTCAGTGCGGCGACGGTCAGTATGAATCCGTGGTGACCATCCTTGCAGATGATGGCACGAAGTTCCTCACCCGGCATGAGAGTCCGACGGAGCCGCCGAATTACTTTGTCCGCACGGCGAACGGCGCAGACAAGAAAGCCGTCACAGACTTTCCTGATCCCGCGCCCCAGCTCCATGGCATCACCAAACAGCTTGTGACTTATAAACGAGCCGACGGCGTCCAGCTTTCCTTTACGCTTTATCTGCCTGCCAACTACAAACAAGGCGAGCGTCTGCCCACCATCGTGTGGGCCTATCCGCTGGAATTCAATGACGCGGACACCGCCGGGCAGGTTTCTGGATCGCAGTATCACTTCACCACCATCACCGGCATTTCCCATCTCTTCCTAACTACACAGGGCTACGCCGTGCTGGATAACACAACGATGCCAGTCGTCGGCGACCCGGAAACCATGAACAATACTTATGTCGAACAGATTGTTGCCAGCGCCAAGGCCGCGATCGACAAAGCAGTCGAGTTAGGCGTGACCGATCCGGAACGCGTAGGCGTAGGCGGACACAGCTATGGCGCTTTCATGACCGCCAATCTGCTGGCGCACTCTGACCTGTTCCGCGCCGGAGTCGCCCGCAGCGGAGCGTATAACCGTACGCTCACCCCATTCGGTTTCCAGAGCGAGCGCCGGACTATTTGGGAAGCGCCTGAGATGTACATAAAAGTCTCGCCTTTCATGCAAGCCGACAAGATCAAGCACCCGATTCTGCTGATCCACGGAATGGCCGACGATAATTCCGGCACTTTTCCCATTCAGAGTGAGCGCATGTACCAGGCCATCAAAGGAAATGGCGGCATCGTGCGCTACGTCCAGCTGCCATATGAAGCTCACGGCTATCTCGCCCGCGAATCCACCGAACACACACTATGGGAGATGGTGAATTGGTTCGATAAATGGGTGAAAAACGCGCAACCTGCGGGAGAGGACAAGGCTGCGACCCCGTCCCCGGCTTCCGATTCAAAGTGAAGAATAGTTAGGATCATATAAACCATTTGAAATGAGGGGATTGTGTGGCCTGAAAAAAGGCTAAAAAATCTTGGGAATGCTGAAACGCTTTCTCTCTTTTCCGCACTACTCATCAGGATGAACGGAAAAAGCACGAACTAGGACCGGCGGTGGTTGCCAAGGGGGTGTCACCGCCGACCCTGGGATTGTGGCTCCTTATTTGCCTCTTCAGAAACCAAGAGCGCGGCTTACCTGGCCGCGCTTTTGGCTTTCTGGGGCACTTGCGTTGTTCGTTGTCACACACCTCTTGGCTGTTCGGCTTCGCACCCACCAAGGGCCACTGTGGGCGGGATTCCGCCCGGTTTTTTGGTTTGCGTCTGTCAGCGCCGTCGAATCTTCTCACCTGCCCCGGCATCTTTCAAAAAGCGCGGCTGCACTCCCCAGAGGGCAACAATTTAGCGTAGGCTTATCTGTTGGAGGGTACTTAAGAGAATGGCTCTTCCCGTTACCTTGCCAGATGTTGCCGACCAGACTAAAGACCTAAAGAACGCTGGCAATCTTGACCAGCTCTGCATCAACACCATCCGCACGCTCGCCATGGACGCGGTGCAGAAAGCCAATTCCGGACATCCCGGAACTCCGATGGCTCTGGCGCCAGTGGCTTATGTCCTCTGGCAGCGCTTTCTGCGCTACGATCCCGAAGATCCTATCTGGCCCAACCGCGACCGGTTTGTCCTTTCCAATGGACACGCCTCGATGCTCCTTTATTCACTGCTGCATCTTGCGGGAGTAAAGGCGGTCAATCCTAAGTACGAAACGCTGGGTGAACTCGCCGTACCTCTGGACGACATCAAGCACTTCCGTCAACTGGACAGCAAATGTCCCGGCCATCCTGAATATCGGATAACCTCCGGGGTTGAGACCACCACCGGCCCACTGGGCCAGGGGGTGGCCAACAGTGTTGGCATGGCGATTGCCGAAAAATGGCAGGCGGCGCACTTCAACCAGCCGGGCGCTGAACTATTTAATTACAACGTCTATGCCATTTGCGGCGACGGCGACATGATGGAAGGCGTATCCAGTGAGGCGGCTTCGCTCGCCGGCCATCTCAAGCTCAATAATCTCTGCTGGATCTATGACAACAACCACATCACCATCGAAGGCCAGACCAAACTCGCTTTCTCTGAAGATATTGCCTCCCGGTTTATGGGATACGGCTGGAATGTTACGCGTGTGGGCGATGCCAATGATCTGGATTTGTTGACCCGCGCCCTGAATGTGTTTCACCAGACTCCGGATCGTCCTACCTTCATTATTGTTGACAGCCACATTGCTTACGGCGCTCCCAACAAACAGGACACCAAAGAAGCCCACGGCGAGCCTCTGGGTGAAGAGGAGATTCGCGGCGCCAAGCGTGCGTACGGCTGGCCGGAAGACGCAAAGTTCCTTGTCCCCGACGGTGTGCGTGAGCACTTCACTTCCGGAATGGGCAAACGCGGTCACGACTTGCGCACCGCATGGGAAACAACATTCCAGCAGTATAAGAAATCATCACCGGGACTTGCTGCCCAAGTTACGCAGATGCAGCGCCGCGAACTTCCCGAAGGTTGGGACAAAAACCTGCCGGTCTTCCCTGTCGATCCCAAAGGCATGGCCGGGCGTGATGCCTCGGCCAAAGTGCTGAATGCAATTGCGCAAAACGTGCCATGGGTGATTGGCGGAGCGGCAGACCTGGCGCCTTCCACCAAAACTCGCTTTACGTTTGAAGGGGCTGGCGACTTTGAAGCTGGAAGCTATGCCGGACGCAACTTCCATTTCGGTATCCGTGAACATGCCATGTGCTCCATTCTGAATGGGCTTTCGCTCAGTAAAGTTCGCCCATTTGGTGCGGGCTTCATGATCTTCAGCGATTACTCTCGCCCACCCATGCGCCTTGCGGCGATTATGGAAATTCCGGTAATCTATGTTTTCACCCATGATTCCATTGGCGTAGGCGAAGACGGCCCCACACATCAGCCAATCGAGCAACTGGCATCACTGCGCGCGTTGCCGGGATTTATTACTCTGCGTCCGGCTGACGCCAACGAAGTTACCGAAGCATGGCGTGTGATTATGCAGTTGCGGCATGAGCCGGCCGCCTTGGTTCTTTCGCGACAAGCATTGCCGATTATCGACCGCAGCAAGTACGCATCTGCCGCAGGCGTG
>DATCAX010000408.1:0-2286 GCA_036512375.1 Candidatus Angelobacter sp.
CCCATCAATTCCGTCACCATCGTCCACTGTTCCCAGGCGTAGCGCCAGATTGAAACGGAATGCAAATGCTCAAACGAGTGGAAGTCGCGTTCGTTCATCGCATGCTGTTCTTCCAGATAGACCTGGCTGACGAAATCACAGTCATTGCAGCGGACTATATAAGGATAGTTTTCGGCCATTCTGTCACATTCTGGGGAATGACTTTATTGTTGAGCTTTTCTTAATCGTGTGCACTAAGGCGGTTTACTTAGGCTTCTGGGATATTTCGCCTGTCGTGACAAAACATTGCGCAACGGGCGAGTTGGTGCAGAAGTTTGGACGCGGAAGTAATGACTGAAAAAGAAGAATCGAAAAATCGATGGGCTAGGACCGCATGATGCGGGCTTTAATTTCCGGCTCCCAGATCACATTGGCAGGTTCCAAACTTTCAACGCCCACCTGTCCTTCCAGGGAAGTGCCGGGTTCGCCGATCCATGCAACTTTATATCGAGCGCGGCGGTTCTGGCGCTGCACCCAGATGGTTTGTCCCACGCTGGTGATGCCCGGCGGCGTTACCAGGCGCGCACCAGTAGTTGAAATTTCATAGGTACAGCAATTTTGCGATTCGACGCTGGTAACGTCAGGGAATACCTTCACCGGCACTGCCAGGTGCAGCCGCTTTTCATGGCGCTTATTGGGCGCGGTTGCAACGGAGGCTGCGCCAGCGGACGCGAATGGGAGCACTTGCTTTGATTCCATGACCTTTCGAGTATCGCGGGTGGCCTCTTTTTGGTCAATATTACTTTGGTTTGTTTACTTTGGACGGATTCCAGAACGGCTGAGTGTCCTGCGAGATGCGACGAAACCAGTTACAATAGTTTCTTAGTCCCTCCTTTTAAAGAGACAAAATATGATTCATTTTCCTGTGCCTGAGGCCCTGACCTTCGATGACGTATTGCTGTTGCCGGCGCTTTCTGACGTGGTTCCTGCAGAAGTAAACACGCAAACCCAACTTTCGCGAAATATTCGTCTTAATATCCCCATCATCAGCGCCGCCATGGATACAGTGACCGAATCTCGCCTGGCCATTGCCATTGCGCAAGCCGGCGGCCTGGGCATTGTTCACCGTAATCTGTCAATCGAAGAGCAGTCCGACGAAGTAGACAAGGTAAAGCGCTCTGAAAGTGGCATGATCATGGATCCGATCACGCTCTCGCCCGATCACAAAATTGCCGATGCGCTGGAGTTGATGCGCCGATACAAAATTTCCGGAGTGCCTGTTACCAAGAATAAGAAGCTCGTCGGCATTCTTACCAATCGCGATCTTCGCTTTGAAACCCGCACGGACATACTGATCAGCAAAATCATGACCAAGGAAAATCTGATCACGGTCCCAGTGGGCACCACCCTGGAAGATGCGGAAAAGATCCTGCATGAGCACCGCGTGGAAAAGCTGCTGGTAGTGGACGATAAGTACAACCTGAAGGGCCTGATTACGGTTAAAGACATCCAGAAAAAATTGAAGTATCCGGGCGCGGCCAAAGATGAGCACGGGCGGCTGCGCGTGGGCGCAGCCATCGGCGCCACGGGCGATTACCTGGAACGCGCGCAGGAGATGGTCAAAGCCAAGGTCGACGTGCTGGCGATCGACGCCGCACACGGCCACTCCAGCCGCGTAATTGAGGCGATTAAAACGATTAAGTCCAAACTTCCGGAAGTCGATTTGCTGGCTGGTAATGTTGGCACCCATGAGGGCGCGTGTGCCCTGGTGAAGGCTGGGGCAGATGCGATAAAAGTCGGAATCGGACCGGGATCCATTTGCACCACGCGCATCGTCACCGGCGCCGGAGTCCCGCAGATTACCGCGATTGCCGAAGCTGCGCGCGCCTGCCGTGACGCCGGAATTCCCGTGATTGCCGATGGCGGCATCAAATTTTCCGGCGACATCAGCAAGGCCCTTGCGGCTGGCGCCAGCGTGGTGATGATCGGATCGTTGTTTGCCGGAACCGAAGAGAGTCCCGGTGAAACCATTCTCTACCAGGGACGTTCATTCAAGTCTTATCGCGGCATGGGATCGCTTTCCGCCATGGAAGCGGGCTCAGCCGACCGCTATGCGCAGGAAACCGCCGACCGGGGCAAATCGGTGCCCGAAGGTGTCGAGGGACGCGTGCCGTACAAGGGCTCGCTAGGCGCGCTTGTTGATCAGCTAGTCGGCGGGTTGCGCAGCGGCATGGGCTACTGTGGCGCCGCGAACCTGAAGGAATTGCAGGCGCGCAGCCGCTTTATTCGCATCACTTCCGCTGGCCT
>DATCAX010000409.1:0-2310 GCA_036512375.1 Candidatus Angelobacter sp.
ACATTGGTGAAGTTGAAGCCGCGGACAAAGTCCACGCCGCGCTGGAAAAGACCTACAAAGAAAAGCTTCACCTTACCCGCGATGTGGGCGGGACTGCCGGCACCAGCGAATTCGCCGACGCGGTGATTGCCAACATGGAAAGCGTGGCGGTAGCGGCGGGCGATTGATTTGCTGAAGCAAACATTTATCATTTCGTGAATGAGATTCATTTGGACTCTTCCCCTGCTTGCTCTCGGCTTATTCGGGTGCAGCAAATCCCAACCAGCTTCTGAGCAACCTGCGGGCGCTCCCAAGACCGCCACCATCAGCGTTGACGCGTCCACCGCCAGCACGATTAGCGGCGTTGTGACTTTCAAAGGCGCCGCGCCAAAGATGAAGCCGCTGGATATGACAGCCGACCCGGGGTGTCCATCGGGGCCGCAGCCGGCAGAAGTTGTCCTTGCTAAGGACGGCAAGCTGGCAAACGTTTTTATTTATGTGAAAAATGGGCTACCGAAGAACTTGATGTTCGCTCACCTCGAAGCACCGGTAACGCTAGATCAAAAGGGCTGCCGTTACAATCCGCACGTATTGGGCATCATGGCGGGCCAGCCGCTGACGATCACCAACACAGATACCGCAGACCACAATATCCATGACATGCCGACCAAGAATCCACCATTCAACGAATCACAGATGCCTACAGACAAGCCCATCACCAAGACGTTTGCCACGCCAGAAATGATGATTCCGGTGCAGTGCAATCAGCACCCGTGGATGCGTGCTTACATCAACGTGATGACCAACCCTTATTCTGCAGTGAGCGCAGCCGATGGGAGTTACGAGATCAAGAACCTGCCTCCAGGGGAATACACGCTGGTCGCAGTGCATGAGAAGTTCGGCGAGCAGACGATGAAGGTCAAAGTGGACGCGAAGGAGACGGTGAAGGCGGGGTTTGTGTTCTCGGCGGGGGTACAGTGATGAAATTGTTAAATGGGTAAAATGATTTGTTGAGCGGTAGGGATCCCTCGCTACGCTCGGGATTTCAGAAAAAGATGACCACCGCGAGTTCGGAATGTGTTCAGGCGCAGTGTAAAATAATAGGTACTCTCAGGGAGCAGTTCTGACCTCTTCCACATATAACGCCGCCCATCATCGCTTTACCGTGTTTGTGGCCGCTCTGGCTTTCCTCCTGATCGTTGCCGGCGGGCTGGTCACCAGCAACAATGCCGGCCTGGCCGTTCCCGACTGGCCAACGAGCTTCGGCCATTTGTTCAAGATCCCTAAGCTGATTGGCGGGGTAAAGTTTGAGCACATCCACCGGATGATCGCCGAGTTTGTGGGACTGCTGACGATCATTGTCGCAATTTGGACCTGGCGCGTGGACAAGCGCCGCTGGATGCGTGGCCTGACGCTGGGCGCGGTTGCCGGTGTGATCTTTCAGGGAGTTCTGGGCGGTTTGACGGTTCTGAATTTTCTGCCACCGGCGATCTCCACAGCCCACGCGACGGTTGGCCAGACGATGTTCTGCATGCTGGCGGTGATCGCGGTTTTCACCAGTAAAAGCTGGCTCGAAGAACCGACAGAAAAGATCACAAGAAAAGATGCGCGTCCTCTTCTGCGGCACTGCTGGATGCTGATCGGGTTTCTCTATCTTCAACTCATTCTGGGAGCGGCTTTCCGGCATGTCTGGACCAAGTGGGGTCCTAACGGATCAAATCATTGGCCCACGCACAAAATAGTTCATGTATTACTTTATCCTCACATCTTGAACGCATTGCTGGTGACAGGGTTGCTTCTTTATGTAACTTTGCGGACGTTGACCAGGCACGCGAACATTCCGCACCTGCGCCGCCCGGCTTTGTGGTTGCTGTTGCTGCTGATTGGGCAATTGCTACTGGGCGTGAGTGCCTACGTCGTTCGGGTGATCCAGGGAGTGAATGAAGCGCAGCCGACTATGTCTCTGGTAGCAGTTACGGTGGCGCATTTAGCAGCGGGCGCATTAATTCTGGCGCTGACCATGGTGCTCACGATCCAGGGTTACCGGCACACAGGAGATTCTGCCACCGTCATCCCATTTGACCGGCAGCGTGAGGTGGCCACCGCATGAGCAGCATTCCGCAAAGGCTGGAGCAAGAGACAATAGCGGCTCCGGCGGCCTCCGCGACCCCGGTCGTCGTCAAGAAGAATTCCCTGCTTGGCGACTACTTGCAGCTTTTTAAAGTCCGCGTAACCTCGCTGATCGTGATGACGGCATGGGCCGGCTTTTACATGGGCGCGGCCAAGAGTGGCATCTCGTCAATGACGTGGACATTGCTTAACGCCCTGGTG
>DATCAX010000410.1:0-5747 GCA_036512375.1 Candidatus Angelobacter sp.
CCTACGGCCTTCGAATACCTATAGGGCAGCGGTGCATGTCTTTGCCAAAATCCCCACCCTGCACTCCAACGAACCAGGTATCAAAGTTCGTCATCCCGAAGGGCGTGAGCGAGCCCGCGATTTAACCAGCGGGCGAGTAGCCCTGAGGGACCTTGCGTTTCGATTGATTGAACTCTACCGACCCCCGCCTGCTGGAGTCCTTCTGCAAACCCGAACGCACTGACATTGCCCGCCATCTGCTGCACATGTTACTTTTAAAGATTAGACCTTATGCTTCGCTCTTATCAGGGAATCGCGCCGCGCATCCACGATTCGTGCTACATCGACGAGTCCGCCCAGATCATTGGTGATGTTGAGATCGGCGAAAACTCCAGCGTCTGGATGAACGCCGTGATCCGCGGCGACGTCTTCGCCATCCGCATCGGCAAGAACTCCAACGTGCAGGATTGCAGCGTGCTTCATGGCATGCGCCACAAATATGGCGTCACCATGGGTGACTGGGTCACCATCGGACACTCAGTCACGCTCCACGGCTGCACCATCGGCGACCGCTGCCTGATCGGAATGGGCTGCGTGATCCTGAACAATGCAAAGATCGGCGAGGGCTGCATCATCGCCGCCGGCACCGTGATTCCCGAAGGAACAATTATTGAGCCGTATTCTCTGTGGATGGGCGTGCCCGGCAAATTCAAGAAGAAGATTGACGACGAGGAAACTCAGAAGTCGATCATGATGTATGGCAAGAATTATTTCGATTACACGCAGATCTACCGAAAGGAATTTGGTCAAAAGCAACGCTGATACTCGGCCGCATGAGCTGCCGAAGGCTGGGGCTCAAGCTAATGCTAATGGCTAATTGCTAATGGCTACTCTCATCAAAGCTGTGCGCGGCACCCGCGACCTCCTGCCTCCAGAGACCGAGACATGGAACTTCGTCGAGGCGGCGGTGCGCGACGTCTTTCGCGTGTACAACTTCCAGGAAATCCGCACGCCCATCCTTGAAGACCTGCAACTCTTTCAACGCTCCGTGGGCGAAGAGACTGACATTGTTTCCAAAGAGATGTTTGCCTGGGAAGATCGCGCGCGTGCCCAAAGCGAAAAAGGCCAGTGGCTGGCGCTGCGACCGGAAAACACTGCCGGCGTTGTTCGCGCTTATATCGAACACAAACTGTGGGAACGCCCCGGCCTGCAGCGTTTTTATTACATTGGGCCGCAATTTCGGCGTGAGCGTCCGCAGAAAGGGCGTTACCGCCAGTTCTACCAGATTGGCGCTGAAGTGATTGGGCCGAGCGCTGCGGGCAGCGAGTCCCCGGCTGTCGACGCCGAATTGCTGGAGATGCTGGCCGGCCTGCTCGATCGTTTGGGTATCCAAGGTTGGACACTAAAGCTGAACTCCGTCGGATGTGCCGACGACCGCCCGATTTATTTGCAGGCTTTGCGCGATGCGCTAAGAGACGTAGTCCGCACCATGTGCGTCGATTGCCAGCGCCGTGTCGAGACGAATCCGCTGCGCGTGCTGGATTGCAAAGTTCCGGCAGATCAGCCGATTATCGAAACCCTGCCGCGCATGAACGACTATCTCAATGAAAGTTGCCGCGCGCATTTTGCCGAGGTGCAGAAACTTCTTACGGCTATGGAAGTGCCGTTCACCATCGACCACCGGCTGGTTCGCGGCCTGGATTACTACACGCGCTCAGCGTTTGAGTTCACGCATGGCGCGCTGGGCGCGCAAAACGCCATCCTCGGCGGCGGGCGCTATGACGGACTTTCAGAATCACTCGGCGGACCTCCGGCGCCGGGCATAGGATTTGCCATCGGCGAAGATCGGCTGGTGATGACTTTGCAGGAATCCGCCGGAACTGCGGCACGACCCGCCGATGTTTACATCGCACCGCTGGGCGCAGGCATGAACCTGCATGCCGCCAAACTGGCGCGCGCGTTGCGTCGCCACGGCGTTGTTGTCGTAGCGGGTGATGAAACCTTTAAGCTCAAAAAGTCGCTTGAAACCGCCAGCAAGATGGGTGTCCGGTTCGCGCTGATCCTGGGTGAAAACGAGGTCAATTCCGGACAATATGCCCTCAAAAACCTAAGTACCGGCGAACAGGCGGGTGTGAGCAAGGGAGAGATTGCAGGGATTGTGATGAAACCTCGAGCGTAGCGAGAGGCTCCTATGACCACAACATATCCAAGGTCTCTCTTCGCTCCAGATTCATAAAAAACTCTACTTCAACTCAGCGTCATCTCCAGTCTGGTGCTCCGTAATCTGGAATTTCAAAAACTCATGAATGGCGTTCACAGCATCTGCATTCCCAGAACTGATCACCACGCGTCCGCCATTCTCAGCCGCCTCATACCTGTAGTGAATCTGGGCTTTCAGCTTCTTCATCACGGCCACTCCTGGCGGCGTCTGGTCATGGACGAACATCGGAATATTGAATTCACCGGACTGGAATGCTTGCGCAATGTGGCGCAGATGCATTTGAATTTCATCTTTGCTCGCCTTGTCGCCGGCTGAGTTGGCCATCACCTGAATGGCGCCGCCATCTTTGCGTAACAAAAAATGGTGCGTGGTCTTGCCCTGCGCGAATCCCATGCCCTGATCGCCGCGCTTTTCCATCTCCCCGTGCTTGGAATGATCTTGTTGCCCGGAGATGCGCATGCCAGGAAATTGCGTTTGTGCCGTAACAGCTCCCGTACACAGGATGAGAGCACGTAAGACTGACCAAGTTTGCTTCATTCGTTACCTCGTTTCGCATTTTAGACTCGCCTGCGAATGCCAGGTAAGCAACGCTTAGACACAACCGTGCAGGCAGGCCGCCCGAAAAGCCCCATTAGCCTTTATAATCACAGTCTTAGCCACTGCTTCGATTTTCGCGAATAGAAAGGTACATCTTTGGCGCTCGATTTTTTAGGTGAACTTCGTCGCACGCACATGTGCGGAGAACTGCGCAATGAGTACACAGGCGCGCAGGTGATATTGCTGGGCTGGGTCAACCGCCGGCGCGATCTGGGCAATGTGATCTTTATTGATATCCGCGACCGCAGCGGAATGACGCAGTTGGTTTTTGATAAAGGCGTGAATCCGGCAGGGCATGAGAAGGCCAGCGCGCTGCGTTCAGAGTATGTGATTGCTGCCATTGGCAAGGTGCGCCGGCGTGACGCTGACACCGTGAACAAAAATATTGCCACCGGCGAAATTGAAGTCACGGTGGACGAGCTCAAGCTGCTCAATGAATCCAAGCTGCCGCCGTTCCTGCCCAGCGAGGCCGGCCCGATCAACGAAGAGGTGCGGCTCAAGTATCGTTATATCGACCTGCGACGCGAGAAGATGCAGGCGAATATTCAGTTGCGCCATAACGTGGCGCTGGCTATCCGGCAGGACCTGGCCGGTCGCGGTTTCCTGGAAATTGAAACGCCGTTCATGACCCGGTCCACGCCGGAAGGCGCGCGCGATTACCTTGTCCCCAGCCGGGTGCATCCGGGAGAGTTTTATGCGCTGCCGCAGTCGCCGCAGCTGTTCAAGCAGATCCTGATGATCTCCGGGTTCGACAAGTATTTTCAGATCGTGCGCTGCTTCCGCGATGAAGACTTGCGCGCCGACCGCCAGCCGGAATTTACCCAGATCGATCTGGAGATGAGTTTTCCCCAGGCCGACCGTGTGTACGAAGTGGTGGAAAGCTTTTTGAAAGCCGCATTCAAGGCCGCTGGGCTGGCGTTGCCCACGCCGTTTGTGCGTATGAAGTATGACGACGCCATTAGCCAGTACGGCAGCGACAAGCCCGACATGCGCCTGCCCGCAATGACCGATATCCGCCCGGCGTTCAACGATGAAGACCTGGCCGATCTGCGCATTGACGGCGGTATGAACATGGTTGGCATCAGGGTCCCCAATGTCGGCAAGATTTCTGATCGCGAGAAAAAGGAACTGCGCACGCTTTCAGAAGACCTGGCCAAACGGAACAAAGATTTTGCTGGCGTGCTCTATGACTTTGCGCAGATGGAAAAGAAGCGTCCACAGGTGGCTGCGAAGATTCGCGAGCTGTGCGGCGCCGGTGCGGACGATCTTGTTGTCCCGGTGGTGGGGATTGCCGCCGAAGGCAAAACTCGCTCTGCCGCCAACCAAAAGGCTCAATTCACTTCCGGCGGAGAAGCTCGGCTGGAGTTGGCGCGCAAGTATGCAGACAAACACAAATTATTCGAGCGCACGGGCGACGTGGCTCGTGATTTCAAATTGCTCTGGGTCACCGACTTTCCCATGTTCGAGTATGACGACAAGGAAAATCGCTGGAACGCGGCGCATCATCCGTTTACCTCGCCGCATGACCAGGACATGGACAAGCTGCAATCCGACCCGGGCTCAGTGCGCGCGCTGGCCTATGATGTTGTGTTAAACGGCACGGAGTTGGGGTCAGGCTCAATCCGTATCCATCGCCAGGACATTCAAAAGCAGATATTCACCGCCCTGGGCATGACCGACGACGAAGCGCGCTCACGTTTTGGTTTCTTCCTGGACGCGCTGGAGTATGGCACACCACCGCACGGCGGGATTGCGCTTGGGCTCGATCGCATTGTCATGATCCTGGCCGGCGAGGATAGCCTGCGCGAAGTGATTCCCTTCCCCAAGACTGCGAAGGCGATCGATATGATGGTGGACGCCCCGACACCGGTGAGTGAAACACAGTTGAAGGATTTGGGAATTAAGCTCAGATAAAACCTCACGACAGAGGACACAGAGAAACACAGAGGGGAAGAAACAGAGGGAAGAAAAAGATTGGATTTTTCTCTGTGCTCCTCTGTAGTTTTGTTTTTGGCTTTAAGCTGCTCTTTGCTGCTTCTCTAAATCTTTTCCAATCGTCCTTGATCCAGCCCACAACACTGCGGCCAAAAAGAATGACAGCACCGGGATTGCCAGAAGGGCCTGTTGCAGCCCAATGGCTTTGAACTGTTCGTTGATTTTGTCCATGCCGGCGAGGTGGGCCGCGTGCAGGGCGAACATGTCACTCATTTTGCCGATGATCAATGTCCCCCAGGAAGCGCCCACCAGATACATCACAAGAAAATAGATGGACATGCTGGTACCGCGCAGCGCGGGCGCCACAATGTCTTGTATCGAGGCATAGACCAGGCCGTAATACATATTCAGCAGGCCATAGGAAATGGTGAGCAGTGGCAGCGCCAGCGCGAGCGATCCGTAGCCCTGGTGAATTCCGAAATACGATAGCGGAACGGAAACCAGGGCAGCGCCGGCAGCAATTTTCATGCGTCCGCTGCGGCTGCGATGGACAATGCGGTCACCCAGAATGCCTGCGAGTGAACCGCCGCAGATGCCGCCAATTGCATAGACAATTCCCGTCATGATTCCCGCACGCGCCACATTCATATGATGAATGCGGCCGAAGAACGCCGGGAAGAACAATCCGATTGAATACAGGTTGAAGTTTACCAGCGCGCCAGAAAGCGCAATCCACCAGAAGGTGCGCACCCGCAACACCTGCCATACAGAACCGGCTTCAGCGAATACATGTTTTTCTGCAGCGCCACGCTTGGGCTCATGCAACATGAGCAACAGAGGGACCAGAAGGAGCGCCGGTGCCGCAGCTACAACCATCGCGGCACGCCATCCAAATCTTAACGCGATAGGTCCGGTAAAGAAGAAACTAAGCGCTCCGCCAACGGGCACACCGAGCATAAAAAGTGCCAGGGGCTTTGACCGGCGCTCTGCCGGAAAGAGATCGCCAATCCAGCTT
>DATCAX010000411.1:0-5457 GCA_036512375.1 Candidatus Angelobacter sp.
GAGACCGTTGGTCTCAAGCCATTCATGGCTGAGACCCGCCTGCAGATCGGTACATACGCTCTTGTCAAAGCTGATCACGTTGACGTGGCAAGGCGAATTTCTCATACCTTCGTGGACAAATTCCGACTCACTGAACCGTCAAAACCGGCGCAGACTTGCTGAAACGCGTGATCAATTAAACCCATGGCATTTCTGTTGGTTACCATTCGCGACGAGGTTTTTGCGGACGACAAGCTTCAAATCGCATCCAACTTGCGATGGATGGTCAAAGTGCTGGCGTACCGGTGCAGGAGAACATTCGCTGTAAGCATCGCCAATTTAGCCCAGTCCCTGCTCCTGCATCTTCTTTTTCAAACTGAGTGGCCGCATGTCCGTCCAGACCTCTTTGATGTATGCCAGGCATTCATCCTTTGTGCCGCTTTTCCCTGCATCTCTCCACCCCAACGCATTCTCACGGTGGGCAGGCCAGATTGAGTATTGCTCCTCGTGATTTAGCACAACTTTGTAAATTGTCTTGTCTTCGCTATCGTTAGCCATATCGGTCTCTCCAGAAAAAATGATTTGTCGTTCGAAATGATCGATCTTGCAAGGTTGCCTTACGAATGAGGTTTCATGTCCTTCCCCATCAGAACAGAATTGAACAGTGGCCCTTCAAAAGTCCTATAGCGTTTTCTGCAATAACTCTAAAGCGAGCTGATTCAGCCGCACGGGATCGGCAATGTCGGAGCCCTCGGCGACCAGCGCCAACGTCAAGAGGGCCAGAGACAAAGCCTTCGCCCACTGCAGAGCTGCTCGTCATCACGCTCTCTCTGACTCCGCGGATCATCCTTCACGTAAAGCCACAATGGGACTTATCTTGGCTGCCCGGCGCGCGGGAAAATAGCTGGCTGCAAACGACACCAGAAGCAAAATCAGCTTCAGAATGTTGCCTCGCTGGGCTCCTAAGGCGATACGTACGCCGATCTCTTGAGAGCGTTGCCCCACCAGATATGCGAGCAATCCATACAGGATTCTTGCGCAACAATCTCAATCCGTAACGAATGTCTTGAATCAAGGGTCTCCATGGCAAAGTCCTTCCATCGAAGAGGTAGGCATTCCCAAAATGAAACTCTCAAAGCGGCTCTTACAACACCGTGATCATAAACAAGCAGGACATTTCCGTCCAGATTGATTCGTTGTAAGTACATCAGTAATTTACCTAGTCAAGCCTTTGATAAGCACATGGCGGGCCTTGCCAGGCAAATGCTTCTGGATGGATCAAGTGCGCCAAAAGCTCCGTTCCTTCCACAACTCTGGGTCCAGGACGCGCGAAATAAGAACTTGCATCTACGGCAAAGACTTGCCGGTTACGCACTGCCGGAAGATCGCGCCAACCAGGAAGAGTTCTGAGCTTCACAGCCAGGGCGACAACTTTTTCCAGATGGTACCCGCAGGGCATCACAACCAGGACCTCCGGCGACCACGCCAGAACATCCTGCCATGAAATACGAAGCGAGTCGCTGCCTTCCCGCGAGATTTCATCTACACCGCCGGCAATCCTGACCATTTCAGGCACCCAATGTCCGCTACAGTAGATCGGGTCCAGCCACTCCATGCAAAAGACACGTGGCCGCGAAGGCAACGCCCGAGCGGTGGCTGCAATTCTCTCCATCTTCTTGGTGGCCGCGTCGATCCAGCGCTCGGCATTTTCTAAACGGCCGGCAGCCTGACCTACATCACGCAGGTTTTGCAGAATTCCCTTGACGGATTTTGGCGTCAGGTAAAGGACCTCTGGTTTTTTGGGAAGAACATTCATCGCGCGGCTGACTTCATTTCCTGAAGGCGCGCAGACATCACAGAGGTCTTGCGCCAGAATCAAATCGGGCGCGAGTTGCCGTAAAAGAACTTCGTCCACCTGATACACGCTCAGGCCCGCGCGGACTCGCTCTGAAACCGCTTTGTCGATTTCGGTCTCAGTCATATTTTCCACGGGAACGGCGCTGCGCACCACCACGGGCTTGCCTTTGACCGAGGAAGGATAATCGCATTCATGAGTAATCCCTACCAAATGATCTTCGAGTCCAAGCGCGCACACCATTTCCGTCGCAGAGGGTAAGAAGGAGACGATTCGTTTTGCTACTGCCATTCTCGATTCTCCTATCCGCGGTCGTTATTGTCGCATAACTCACCTGGTGCCAAATTGGGAACTCACACTCTATAGTGAAATATCCCCGTCTTGACTTTAAACAAGAGCGACCGCTATAGATCCCCAGCTGATTGATGTATGGGAAGCGCGGTGTAAATCCGTCACTGCCCCGGAAGAGGACAGCCACGATGAGCAAAAGCATAGCAACTCAGACCGGCGACAAAGGCAAAATCGGCCTCGTGGGTAGTGCTCACGTCTCCAATCCATCCAGATGAACCTTTTCATCCTGTGGCTGTGAATCCGGCCCCAGGGCATTCGAGTACCGGGCTGAGACAAAGCAGGAACTACGAGCAAAAGACGCCAGGGCTGCTGCGTAATGGTTCGGTGCATCATAGAACAAGAAATGGTTCGCGTTCGGTATTTCGATGATCGTGCAGTCGGATTCCCGGATTCGTGCCAGGTAAGACAGGTGGCGGTTCTCTGAACCGTACAAGAAACATCTTGGAATCGGGAGACTCATAAACCGCTGCAGCAGGTTGCCTTGATCTGAGTATTCGACCGTCTGGAACGCGCAATCATAGTACGCTCGTGGGTGAGCTTTCGCCAATACACTTAAATGCCGTGCAAATCCCCGGCCTCTTCTGGCCGATATAGCCTTCTTGATCTGTGGGAATATTACTTTTACGAAATGCGAATAAGGATGAGGAATTACGTTCCGGCTGAACATGCAGTCTTCAGGCGCAAGATTGCCTTCCACATTTACGAATCCGGCTATTCTATTCAGGTTTCGTTCTGCGTATAGAAGACCCACCAAACCACCGAGGCTGCCGCCGACGAGCAGAAAGAGATCGAGTCCCAGATTGTCCACAAAGTTCTCAATTAGATTCACGATGCCGTCGATATTCAACGGATGGTTATCATCGTATGGTGAGTCACCACAGCCAGGATGGTCTGCAGAGATCAGGCGAAACGGCTGAAGCTCTGGAGCTGCAGCCATTTCCATGAAGTCAGCTTTTGAGCAACCCAGCCCATGAATGTAGAGGATCGCGGGTCCCGGGCCTGGCCGGTCAAAGTAACGTAATATGTAGGGCCGTTCTGCGGTCCTGACGGTCATCTGGGAAAATTGCAGTATGTCCCCTGTCATATTCCGATCCCTCGAATCAGCATCCAGTCCTGGCAGAATCTGCTGATTTATCCGACGTACCGCAAAACCGCCGCACTCATCACATGCGACGACCACGCAGTAAGCATCAGGTGGTCGTTGGGAAGCAATGCATGTTTGATAGAGTAGTTTTTCAGGCTGATCAAGTTATCACAGGAATGCAAATGCCCATATTCAGCCACGTCGTCCTCATAGACTTTGTCGAGAGGCATTCCAGCAGCTTGCGCCATGAAGTTCAGATGTCCCAGACTGGCATTTGTTCCGAAAAATGCCCGCATGGCCCTGGCTTGCACCCCAGACTTCTCACATACTCTTTTGCTAAGTTCTCTGAGATCAAGCAGGCCGCCGTGAGTCTGAGCAACATTGCCGGTGCGCCCCATGCTCCCTAAATAAGTATTGATCATACTTTCAATCGCACAAATCTCGAACTCGCCGCTACCCGCCGAGACAATGCAGGATGCTGCTCCATCACTGAAGATGGTATTGGCCTGAGGCCCAAGCCTGTTGGATTTCTTTTTTCCAAAAATGATTACCAGTGCCTTTTTTGCCGGATCATTGATCAAATCACATGCAATCTGAAGCGCTTCTCCACACGCGCTGCAGGCTTGCAAAGTCAGACCGATAATCCGAGTCTTAACAAATCCAGCGGCATGCAGGGCAGCAAAAAGCGCAGTCTCATCATCATCTGCAACCAGCCCATCGGAATTAGAACTGGTGAAGACGACGGCATGGATCTGAGCTGGGGCCAGGTTTGCTGCCTGGAGGGTTTGCAGGGCGCTGGCCAGGCACATCTCAGGGATGGTCCTGCTGTCCTCGCAAAAATTCTTTAACCCGCGCGACTTAAGGGTATTAAGCAAGTCAATACTTACATTCTCCACTTCAGCCAATGCATCGATAGGCTTGATCCTGCCAACACTGTAGGCCAAACCTGACAAAAAGCAATTGGCGCCATTCATGAGAGTTTCACCTCACCAGCAAGATGTTCGACCACGATCATCAATACTACTCCAATCTTCCTCGTCAAAACGTCATTGGTGTTCGGCTGGAATTCCCAATTTTGACCTGTGACGGTTATTTCCCGTTTTGGGCAAACACGTCCTGCCAGCCTCCGGTCGTAGTGGGCGCTGATTATATCTTGTATCTTAATAGGTCAGTCCAAATACTTGCTAGTGATTTGGATCACGAGGTGACGGCTGTGCTTTACGGACACTTCGCCGTGGAGCGGCGACCAGGAAGAATCAGCAATCTGCTGTCTTTGCGGCTTTATTACAGAGGCTGAAGATTGGAACAGTCATGATCATGCATGGCGGGCGTTGCTTGCGGATTCCAGTAGTGGTTTCGACACCATGGTACCGGTGGGAGCGTTCGTCGTGCGAGAACATTTCTCGCGGTTATCTTCTGCGGATCGCGCTATTTTTAATGGCCGAAGGTATCGAGAACCCACTTGATCTCATTTTCTACGATTGGACGGAGCGAATCATCTGTCGGGTGCATGAGCAGAGCGAGAAGATCAGCCTACTTTTTTGGCCAGGAGTCACAATCTACGACAGAGCAATACCGCGAGCTCTTCGACAAACATCTCAGCCGTTATCTGTTGGGACCGCACCTCACGGGTGCTCTGGCCTTTGCCAAGGCTTGCGAGAACAGCCATCTACAGGCCGTAAAGCTGCTGGGCGAGGCAGTTCTCTTAGTTGAGACACAAAGATTGTCTCTGCAAAAGGTGCAAAAGGAAGTAACTTCCTTTGCTGTTCCTGCGGTCCTGCACCAAATGATCGAACAAATCCATCACAGGCAGATTTGATGCTGCGGAATTGCACCAGCTGATAGAAAGGTTCAAAAGCCTTAGGCTGAAACAGATCAAGCCTAAGGAGACTCGTGGCTGAACTAAATCTCCTCCGGTTCGGCCTCGCGGTCGGCCAGCACGGGCGGTTTGCGCAGATCAATATCGGCCACTGTGCTGTTCTCCAGCGTGCTTCGGGCAAGCAGCCAAGCTTTGGGACTGGCTCGATAGTCGTCTTCCCATATTTTTGACCGATTCAGCGCCTTGCCACAATGAATAAAGGCCCAAGTCACCGTTACAACGATCACGGTGTTTGGCTGCTGTCCCTGCGCTTCCGCAGCAGCCAGGTGCTCCGGCTCGCGGCTAAGGCGGGCCGTCCCTTTGATTCTG
>DATCAX010000412.1:0-10723 GCA_036512375.1 Candidatus Angelobacter sp.
ACCCAGGTGCAGGCATATGACGGCTCCGGCGGGTGGCAGATTTCTCCGTTCGGCGGGCGCAAAGATCCGGAGACACTGGGTGAGGACGACGTTCGCGGGCTGTCCGAGGATGCGGATTTTGATGGGCCGCTGGTGGACGCACAGGCCAAAGGCAACAAGGTGGAGTACCTGGGCCACGATCAGGTGGACGGTGACGACGCTTACAAGTTGAAAGTCACGCTGAAAAATGGCGACATCTTCTATTACTACCTTGACCCGGACACGTATATCGAGATCCAGATAGAAAAGCAGCAGTTCATCCGCGGATCAGTGCGGGAGAGCGTGACAGTGCTGGGATCATACAAGCCGGTGAATGGCGTGATGTATCCATTCTTCATTGAGAGCGGGCCAAAGAATAATCCGGACGCGCGCGGCAAAATTACCGTGACCAAGATGGAACCAAACGTTCCCATCGAGGACAGCGAATTCAAGATGCCGGCAGCGCCGGCCGCAGCCAAGCCGGCCCCAAAATAGTAGCGCCAACAACCACTTCACCTGGACACTTTGAGAGGATTTGATAATGACGATTGCCCTCCTGCCCTTCCGCTTTGTGCGCTCGATCTCCGTTTTTGTTCTTCTGGCTGCTCTGTGCCTGGCGGCTCCAGCCCAAACGCCGGCACCAGTAAAATACGATTCCGGAACCATCTCCGGACTGCCCGCGAGAAATATTGGTTCAGCCACCATGGGCGGACGCATTGCCGCGATTGACGCGGTGGACGAAAACGGCAAGATCACGGTAATCGTGGGATCGGCCAGCGGAGGCGTGTGGAAATCCATCAACGGCGCCACTACATTCAAGCCGGTGTTTGACCGCGAGCCAGCCCAGTCGATTGGCGCTGTGACCATCGATCCTTCAAACCACAAAAATGTCTGGGTGGGAACGGGCGAAAGCTGGGCCAGAAACAGCGTATCGATTGGCAACGGCGTGTACAAGTCCACCGATGGTGGCGAGAACTGGACGAACGTGGGACTGAAAGACTCGGAGCGCATTGCGCGGATTCTGGTTGATCCCAAAGACAGCAACACCGTTTACGCTTGCGCGACCGGCCACCTGTGGAATGACAATGACGAACGCGGCGTCTATAAGACCACTGACGGCGGCACATCATGGAAAAAAGTTCTGGCCGGCGCCAATGGCGCAACCGGCTGCGCCATGCTGGCAACAAACCCGCAGGAACCCAAGACGTTCTACGCGTCCATGTGGGACTTCCGCCGGCAGGGCTGGACGTTCCGTTCCGGAGGGCCGGGCAGCGGATTGTTCAAGAGCACAGATGGCGGCGACCATTGGACTGAAATCGCGCCGAGCAACAGCCAGGGACTACCAGAAAAGCCCTACGGAAGAATTGCCCTGGCCGTTGCACCGTCCAAACCGAACGTGGTTTACGCCATGATCGAATCGAAGCAGAGCGCGCTGTATCGCTCTGACGACGCGGGCAAAAGCTGGAAAAAACTGGATGCCAGCCAGTACATGGTGTGGCGTCCGTTTTACTTTGCCAACCTGATTGTTGATCCCAAGAATGAGAACAAGGTATTTAAAACCGACCTGCTCCTGCTGGTCAGCGTGGATGGCGGACACAGCTTCAGTTCCACGGCCAACGGCCATGGCGACTATCACACTGTCTGGATCGATCCGAGCAACTTAAACCAAATTTATGCCGGCGACGATGGCGGCTTCTGGACAAGCATTGACGGGGGAACACGCTGGGCCCGCTCCTGGAACCTGCCGACGGCGCAGTTCTACCATGTGAGTGTGGACAACGCGAACCCGTATCACGTCTATGGCGGGTTACAAGACAACAGTTCATGGGTGGGCGATTCATCGTATCCCGGAGGCGTAAGCAATTCGCGCTGGGAGAATGTATTCGGAGGCGACGGATTCTGGGCATTTGAAGACCCGGCTGATCCGGACTATATCTATGCGGAATCGCAAGGCGGAGAGATTGGCCGAGTCAACCGGCACACGCTGAGCGGTCAGGGGATCAAGCCGCAGCCGCAATACAACGAGAAGAAGCTGCACTTCAACTGGAATACGCCCATCCATATGAGCCCCAATGAGAAAGGAACAATCTATATCGGCGCCCAGTTCCTCTTCCGTTCGCGCGATCATGGCCGTTCATGGGAACGCATCTCACCGGACCTTTCTACGAACGATCCGGAGAAGCAGAAACAGGAAGAGTCCGGCGGTATTACCGTGGACAACTCAGCGGCAGAAATGCACACGTCGATTTATTCAATCAGCGAGTCGCCAAAAAATGGCCAGGTAATCTGGGCCGGCACCGACGACGGCAATCTGCAGATTACGCGCGATGGCGGCAAACACTGGACCAATGTAGTGGACAAAGTTCCGGGCCTGGGAAAGAACTCCTGGGTGTCAACGGTGACTGCCAGCCGCTTCAGTGAAGGCACGGCGTACGCAACTTTTGATCGCCACACGTTTGGCGATATGAAACCTTACGTGTACAAGACAACGGACTTCGGCGCCACATGGACACCCCTGGTGAGTGATGCAAACGGCGTCACTGGCTATGCTCACGTGATTACGGAGGATACAGTTGATTCCAACCTGCTCTTCCTGGGAACCGAATTTGGTCTATGGATTTCCATTGACGGCGGCAAACAATGGGCGCAATACAAAGGCAGCGGCTTCCCTGCCGTCGCGGTGCGAGATATTGTTATCCAGGCACGCGCGAATGACCTGGTACTGGCCACGCATGGACGCGGCATCTGGATCATCGATGAGATCTCATCATTGCGTGCGCTTACGCCTGAACTGATGGCCACGGACGCAGTACTGCTGAATTCCACCAGCATTCAATACCTGAATTCCAACGGGGGATGGGCGGAAGGCGATGCCACCTTCTCCGGCGCCAGCCGCACACAAGACGCCTTCATCACGTATTACCAGAAAGGCCGACACATCTTCGGCGACATGAAGATTGAAATTATCGATCCTGACGGCAAAGTGGTGGATACGATCGCGGGCAGCAAGCATCGCGGCATCAATCGGGCAACGTGGTCAATGCGGCTGAAACCGCCGACTGTTCCGCCAGCAGCCAGCGCCGCGTTCGGTGCAGCCACAGGACCGCGCGTGCTGCCGGGAATTTACACGGTAAAGATGACCAAGGGTGACAAGGTTTATACCTCAAAGCTCAAGTTGGTACTTGATCCGCGCGCCACTTACAACGAGCAGGACCGCCACCAGCAATTTGACCTGGCCATGAAGCTCTACAAAATGATGGGGCGCATGAGCTTTGCGGTAGATTCTATGGTGAACCTGCGTGACACGGCAGCAGCACGGGCCGCCAAATTGCCCGCCAAAGACCCGCTGCGGGCCAGCGTCCAGCAGTTGTCACAACAGGTGGATGCGTTGCGTTCCAAGATTGTGGCCACAAAAGAGGGTGGCGCAATCACAGGTGAGGAGCGTATCCGCGAATATCTGACCAGTGTTTATGGCGACGTAAACAACTATGACGGCAAACCCACTAATTCACAAGCCGAGCGCACAGACGCGCTGGGCCACGAACTTGAAGACGTGATCAAAGAACTGGACCAACTCACGGCCAAACAGTTGCCCGTCATTAATTCCGGACTGCAGAAGAAAAAACTAGAGCCAATTCAGCCTCTTACGCAGCAGCAGTGGGAGAAAATGCATCAGGGAGACACCGGTTCACAGCCTGGAATGATGGGGATGCGAGAGCGGGATTAGCAAACCAAGAGGAGTTCCGAAAGGAACTCCTCTTGGAAACTCATAACACTTAACTAGCGAACGCAGCGCAGATTGCCATTTTCATTCACGATACCGCGGCGGCAATCGTCCCAGTCATGCAACTCGCTCCACACCCAGCGACCGTCGCGGTTCTGGCACATGGCGCGTAAATTGTCGCCACGGACATAAACGTTACGGCAGCTTTGCACATAGCTACCGGCCGGAACCAGTCTACCGCCACGGCGAGTGCAATCAAGTCGCCCATCGTCGTTAACGATTTCGCCGACGCAACGGTCATAGTCATTGATGGAGGTTGCAACCCAATTCCCACTCACGGTCTGGCAAAAGGCCCGCAACGAATTTCCTTCAGTATGAATTTCGCGGCACGACTCTGAATAAGAGCCACGAGGCGCATCCCTGCGATCGCCATCATGATCTCTATCCCTGTCGCGGTCCCTATCGTGGTCGGCATCGTGATCTCTATCGCTGTCCTTGTCTCGGTCCCGGTCTCCATCCCTGTCGTGGTCGCGGTTGGCTATGCAGCGAAGTTGCCCATCGACATTTTCGATGACGCCGTTACAGCGAGAGAAGGATTCAAGCGAAGTGTCTACCCAGACACCATTTCGATCCTGGCAGTGAGCGCGCAGTATTCCATAGCGAACACGAACATCCCGGCAAGTCTGGGCGTAACCGCCGGATGGCAGCGTGCCATTCTTTTCGCAAACCAGGTGGCCGTCAGTATTAGAAATGTCGCCCCAGCAGCGGTCTGCGGCATCGAGCATAGCATCATGGTAACGACCGCGATTGTCTTTACAACGCGCGCGTAAGTCATCGCCACGCATGTTGATGTCCCTGCAACTTTGTTGGTAGGTTCCCGCAGGATAATCATCCATTGCCACGGCGCTTGAAGTTTTGGGCCGGGAAAGAATCAACATCGCAAACAAGACCATCAGCATCAGATATCGCATACTCTCTCCTTTGGTGCGGCACTTCTGTAGAGTGACAAGCACAAGTCTACGCCGGGGGAGCTGCTGCGCAACTTACTTAGGTGCCTGCCTTGTCAACACCTGCTTCATAATTCAGAGCGTCCAACCCGAGAAAGCGTGCACCTTCGCCCAGTTCTTCTTCGATGCGCAGGAGTTGGTTATATTTTGCGATGCGGTCCGTGCGGGATGCCGACCCGGTTTTGATCTGGCCGGCGCCGGTGGCAACAGCAAGATCAGCAATAAACGTGTCTTCGGTTTCGCCGGAGCGATGCGAGATGACGGCTGTGTATGCGTTGCGCCGAGCCATATCAATGGCATCCAGGGTTTCACTGACGCTGCCAATCTGGTTGACTTTGATGAGGATCGAATTGGCAATTCCTTCATGAATGCCGCGGCTGAGACGCTCTGTGTTGGTAACAAAAAGATCGTCGCCCACCAGTTGGATGTGGTCGCCCAATTCGTCCGTCATCAGTCGCCAGCCTTTCCAGTCATCTTCAGCAAGTCCGTCCTCAATGGAAACAATGGGATATTGCCGCGCCCAGTCAGCCCAGAATGCCACCATTTCCTCCGAAGATTTGGCCGACTTGTCTGACTTCTTGAAGACATATTTGCCGCTGGCCTTATCAAAGAATTCGCTGGCCGCCGGATCCAGCGCGATGGAAACATCAATACCAGCGCGGAAGCCGGCTTGCTGCATTGCTTCCAGGATTAGCTCGATGGCTTCAACATTGGCTTTGAGTGACGGAGCAAATCCGCCTTCGTCGCCGACGGCAGTATTGTATCCACGTTTCTTCAGAACGGACTTAAGCGTGTGAAAAATTTCCGCGCCCCATTGCAAGGCTTCAGAAAAAGTTTCTGCTCCCACCGGCATGGCCATGAATTCCTGGAAATCCACATTGCTGTCAGCATGGGCGCCCCCATTGAGAATGTTCATCATGGGAACAGGCAAAACGCTGGCGCTCACGCCGCCCAGATACCGGTACAGTGGAGTCTTCATGGCAACAGCGCTGGCGCGGGCACACGCCATTGAGACCGCAAGAATGGAATTGGCGCCGAGCTTTGCCTTGTTGGGCGTTCCATCCAGTTCAATCATCGTGTCATCGATGCGGCGCTGGTCGGCGGCATCCAGGCCTTGCAGAGCGTCCGCGATTTTTGCGTTCACGTTCTCCACCGCGTTTTGTACGCCTTTGCCCAGGTAGCGATGCTCGTCGCCATCGCGAAGCTCCACCGCTTCGTGCTCGCCAGTGGAAGCTCCACTGGGAACAGCGGCACGGCCAATCGATCCGTCACCCAGGGTAACTTCGGCTTCTACTGTGGGATTTCCGCGCGAATCCAGAATTTCACGAGCGTGTACGTCAACAATGCCTGTATCCATTAGATGAACCCCTCGAAGAGCGAGAATTATAAATGACCTTAAAATTCGCGGCACGTATGATGCCATGGCGAGTCACGCACTACCCGCGTTCGCCTGACTTCTGTTATGGTGAAGGCTTACTTCAGGAGAGCAATGTTATGTCGATTCCGCAGCAGCCCAACATCCGCCTGGTCAACGCCGCCGATTACCGTGACACATATGCTAATTCAATACAGATCCGCGTGAGCGTGTGGGATTTCCTGCTGGTATTTGGTCGCTTGCAACCTGTGACCGCGCAGGAAGTGGAAGTACAGAACTTTCAGGGCATCTACCTCAGTCCCCAACAGGCCAAGGCTTTGCTGACCATCCTGGAACAGAACGTCCGCCAGTACGAAGGAACGTTCGGTGAAATCAAGCTCGATCCCAGTGTCGCTGCGCAGCAGGGACAGATCAATTAGAACGGACAGACACGTCATGCGAGAAGCTTAACCATTGACCACGTCGACCACCAACCAAAAGCCGGAGTTTCCTTTCCGGCGCCTTTTCCCGCTGATCTTCGTCATTATTTTTCTGCTGCATGCTCCGCTGCTGCGCCTTCCTTTTTTCTGGGATGAAGCCGGCTTCTATGTCCCGGCCGCATATGATCTGGTTCATTCTCATTCGCTGATCGCCAGGACCACGCTTGACACCGGACATCCTCCGCTTTCCGCAGCGTACCTTGCATTCTGGTTCACAGTCAGCGGATGGAAGCCCGCTGTGGCGCGTGTAGCTATGCTGTTGCTGGCGGCTTTCGCGCTCACCAACGTCTTTATGCTCGCACGACGGCTTGTGGGCACCGGCGTTGCTGTGGCCACCACAGTCGCTACCGCCGTGTTCCCTGTCTTTTTTGTCCAGAGTTCTTTGACGCATGCCGATCTCATGGCTGCTGCCTTTACGCTGTGGGGAATCAGGCTTTATATCGAAGGCCGTGTATGGCCCGGCCAGCTCGCCTTTTGCCTGGCCGTCCTGAGCAAAGAGACTGCTGTCATAACGCCGCTGGCATTTGCACTTTGGGAAGTCTTGCAGCCTCGCGGCGATAATTTGCGAAGCCGCATCCAGAGAGCTGCGATTGCGTGCGTTCCAGTTTTTCCCCTGCTAGGCTGGCTGGTCTATCACTACCACGTGACAGGCAGAATCTTCGGAAATGCCGACTTCTACCAGTACAACGTGACTCAAGCACTCAGCCCGTTGCGTTTCTTTCTGGCGTTCATACAACGCATATGGCATCTCTTCGGCACCATGAACATGCTGGCTCTTACTGCGGCCACAGTTGTCGCCATGTTCTTTCCGCCGGTCAATGACTCATCCGGGGAGCGTCAGCGAATCGCCGTGCCTGTTCAGTTCCAGTTTGCACTGATCATGCTGGTACATTTGCTCACATTTTCGCTGCTCGGCGGCGCCCTGCTCACGCGCTATTTGTTGCCCGCTTATCCGCTGGTAATCATGATCGGCATGTCAACGCTGCATCGCCGAATCGGTCGGTGGGAATGGCCCGCCGCTCTCATGGTGATCGTGTTTGCGATGGGACTGTTCTTTGATCCTCCTTACCGCTTTGCGCCTGAAGACAACCTCACGTATAAGGATTTTGTCGAACTGCACTATGAAGCCGCAAAATTCCTGGAACAGCACGAACAGAATTCCACAATCCTCAGCGCATGGCCCGCGACCGACGAACTCACCAGACCCTATCTTGGTTACGTCGGACAATCATTTCCCATGCTACAGGTGCAGGATTTCACGGTGGAGGAAATGCTCAAGGCGCGGCAGATGCGCTCCAAGTATCAGGTGGCCTATTTGTTCTCGACCAAGAATGACGTACCACCGTGGATTCATTCTGAACGCTGGGAAAAGCTCAATCGGCGTTTCTTCGGATCGCATGTGGATTTGTCGCCAGAAGTGGCGGCGGAATTCCTGCACGGAAAGATCGTCTTTCTGGCCAGACGCAAAGCTGAGTGGGTGGCAATTCTGGAAATGGAACAGCCGTCATCAGTGGCGCTCGTTGTGGAAGACCGCCGATTTGCACGCAGCGATGCTCATTAATACTGTGTTCCGGCTGAGCTTCACGGTAAGAACAAAAGCATAGCCTTGCGAACTGTGCTTTCTCAGTGGCGGACAGCCTCCTGGAAGACAGGCTGCGCGCCTCGGTTAGCTTATGAAAGGACCCTTGCCACCACGGCGTGTATGTTTGCGTTGTACCAAAAATAAGCGAGTACTAAAAATGTTGACTCGACTGCCCGAACCCACTGCCTTTTCATGGCCCTGCCTCTCCCTGATCTCTTAGCCTCTTGCCTCAACTTCTACACGTGCGCGGGCAAAAGACTGTTCCTCATTGGGGGAGAGAACACGCATCTTTTTCCAGTCGTAAGCGAACTCGGTACCACAGTCGAGACAAACCACATACGTTCCTGTATGGGTGGCGGCCTCGCAGCGGCGCTGTCCGGGCTTGCTGGTTTGGGGAAAGCTGATTCGTTTATGCCAGCATCCGAACAAAGCGTCTAATATCGTCACAATTTCCTCCCGGCTGTTGCGTCGATTTTGAGGAGGGTTTCAACCGCCTCATAAGCAACTACGGCACTACCTGGGTCTGGCCTAAGGTAATCAGGCGGGCGGGCCCGGTACCATCGTTACTGTGAATAGTGGTGCTTGCCCTCATTTCGTTTCACCTGATTTCCACACTTCGATGACACAAAATGTCAGGCATTTGCATACATACCACTGCTTTCATTAGGTTGAACGCAGGTATTCTGGATTTGTTGCATTAAGATTCGTTGTCGCAGCAAAACACCGGCCGAGAGGACTTAGGAATCAAAGGGTTACACGGTTTAGTACTGTATCTGTGGGGGGCAGTCTTCGCAGCGCAGCGCGGGGGCTCGCGGAAATTAACGTTTTCTAACGGCCAAGACTGCAACGATATCATTTATTGTAGGTGCCTCAAATTCTTAGCTCGACCCAGCAAGGCATGGCACGATGTACTTCATTCCGGTAATTCTCGGTAGCACCCGGCGAAACAGGCAAAGCGCAAAGGTCGCCCAGTTTGCCGTCGATTGGCTGCGGCAAATGAAGGACGTTCGCACAGAATTATTGGATTTAAAAGTACTAGACCTGCCGATGATGGAAGAACGGCTCCGGTTCCGTGACGATGCGCCTGCCAGTGTGGTGGAGTTTAGTGCCAGGATCGATCAGGCAGACTCGATCGTGATTGTCACGCCGGAGTACAGCGGCGGGTACCCGGGTGTGCTAAAGAATGCACTCGATTATCTGAAGCCTGAATACAAGCGTAAGCCGTTCGGAATTGTCACGGTTTCAGCCGTTGAGACAGGTGGCATTCTCTGCCTGAATGCGTTACGCCAGGTTGTCCTGCATATGGGCGGCGTTCCTATTCCTGCAAGCCTGATGGTGGCCCGAGTCCAGGAGGCATTTGACGCTGAAGGCAATCCGGCGGACACCACATTTACGCGGCGGGCGAAAACATTTTTTGATGAGCTGCTCTGGTTCACGGAAGCGCTTTCAGCAAAACAAACCGGCAAGTCTTGAGCAATGAAAACGCCTGAACGCGCTGCGCAAAACTAACGTCGTTTCTTAATCGCAAAATGAGAATCACCCTCCCACTTTGGGAATGCTTGCGGCTCTTAATCTGCTTTGCTGAAATTTACACTCTAAGATTCTAAATCTGTTGACAGTGCTCTACAGAGCGACTAGCCTCCCTCGAAGGATTGCGCGCTTCTGAAGTGCCATCAAGCTTACTGGTGCGTGTGATCGGCTGCGGCGGTCTTTCTAGGTTCTGGGCGAGGTGAAAGATCAGGATGGCTAACGTTGCGCTCGTTGCAACCATCACAGCGCCCTTGTCTTCCATTCCGGGAGAAATCGCCGACGTTTCCGATGAGGTTGCGTGGCTGCAATGGCGGGCCGATCTGGCTGGTCAAGCGCCGGCTTTAAATCTGCGAAAGCATTTTCCAGGCAAACTTCTCTATACATTGCGCAGCGTCCGCTGCGGCGGAGCATTTGCAGGTTCCGTAACGGAACGGCATAGCCGCATTCTCTCTGCTGCACCGGACTACGACGTGCTTGAACTGGAAGCTGGAACTGATCTCACTCATGAGGTTCTCTCCGCCGTTCCGCCGAGCAAGCGCATGATCTCATGGAGCGGTGCCGCGTGTGATACTAAAGAACTTCGCGGCAGGTTTAACGAGTTCAGCAGGGTACCGGCCGATTCCTATTGCTTGACCGTGGAAGCCACACGAACCAGTCACGGATTGGCCACGCTTCAGTTCTTGAAAGAGCTCGGTCGCAATGATGTAACAGCATTCTGCACCGGGCCATTCGGCCTATGGAGCCGATTGCTGGCGCCTTTCTTCGGCGCACCTTTCCTGTTCGGTCACAGTGGGATTCAGACCTCTGCGTCCGGCGAGCCGGCAATCAACAGATTGATTGCAGATTACGGCTTTCCTGCCTTGCATCCCTTGCGCGAGCTTTACGGCATGGTGGGCAACAGGATCTTCCACTCGCCATCTCCGCGACTGCACAATGCGGGTTACCGCGCGCTGAATTATCCCGCACTGTTTCTGCCGTTCTACGAAGAGTGTTTCGAGGATTTCTGGA
>DATCAX010000413.1:0-2387 GCA_036512375.1 Candidatus Angelobacter sp.
AACTTTTATCAGCCGGCAATGTTGCATGGCCGTTACGCGAGGATCGCTTTCCGGCACTGGAGCAAAGCTTTCCAGTCCCCAGAAGAGCAGCGTGGGAGAAGTGATCTGGCCGTAAATCTCTGACGTATCTGGCAGGTTGTGGCCGAAAGGGCCGATGGCGCGGGCATAGTTATCGAACTTCCAGGTGAGGCAGCCTTTGGAATCCCAGTCAGTGCCGTGCAGCGTGAGGTGGCGCGCGACTTCGTCGGTGAGGTGAGGATTAGCTTCTTTCATGCGCGCCATGGCGGCGTCCAGGCTGGGATAAGGTTTGCGCTTGCGCTTCTCGATGTCGCGCCGGGCTTCAACCCAATAGCGCAGCCGGTTGGAAGCCGGGCCGTGCACGCGATGGGTGGCCGGGAATCCAATGCCTTCAATGGACACGGCTTTGGTCACCCGCGCGGGATAGATGCCGGCATAATGCAGCACGATGATGCCGCCGAGCGAATGTCCGACGAGGCGGATAGGGAACTCGTCGATAATATCGAGCAGCGTGGAAAGATCGAGAACATGCTCAGCCACGCTGTACATTGCGCCCGGAGCCCAGGCGCTGTTGCCGTGTCCGCGGAGATCGAGCGCATAGACGTGGTAGTGCTCGCGCAGAGAACGAGCCACCCAGTCCCAGTTGCGGGCATGGTCCAGGCCGCCGTGGACGAGTACCAGGGCGGGCTTTCCATCTTGTCCGTAATCCCAGAACTGCAGCTTCAGTCGGTCAGAATAAAAAAAGTGCGAGATTGGTTCCATGTTGTTGGTTGATCGGTCTTAAGCATTCTAAATGTGCAGCATGGCTTTTTGAGAACCGGCGCACGAGGATGGAGCAAGTTTTCTGAAAACTTGTCGCCTGCCGCGCAGTAAGTAGATATCATGACGGTCAATCAGGATTCATTATGGCAAAACGATCCGCGGAAAATCCGCGCCTGGCCCGACTGACTGAGATTGCGCTCAAGCTCCCGGAGGCCACACGCAAGATTTACGGATCGCACGCGCAGTTTCTGGTCCGGAAAAAGACCTTCGCCTATTTTCTCGACAACCATCACGGTGACGGCATTGTCTCGGTTACTGGCAAGGTGCTGCCCGGCGATAACAAAGCTCTGGCTGAGGCGCAGCCAAAAAGATTTTATCTGCCTGCTTACATCGCGTCGAAGGGCTGGGTCGCGTTGCGGCTGGACGTGGGCAAGATCGATTGGAACGAGGTGAAAGAACTTCTGGCGGGAAGCTATGCTCTGATCGCGTCTCGAAAATTAGCGGAGCAGGTGAAACCCGAGGACTAACTCGAGCGTGTGCGTGATTGCCATTCGGAATAGCGGCTGCGAGCGTTGAGTTTCTTGACATAGGCTTTCCGCAGACTTTAGACTCCGTGGCTCACGCCGATGCAGGTGATTGTCGTCGACGAACAGTAAGATTTTTCTTCCGGCAATCTTTTTTCATGTGGAGTTGTGGTTGAAACTTCGCACACAAGCGAAAAGAAGAGGAGCAATGTACCATGTCATCACGCACGATCAAAATCTTGATAGTCCTGGCGCTGGTTGTTTGCGCGTTAGGAATGGAGGCTCAGATGCTGCCTAACCCTTACGGACCACCCATCACCGTGGAAAACGCCAAGAAAGCCGCAGCCGCCGCGCTGGCGGAAGCGGTTAAAAACCACTGGACCATGGCTGTGGCCATTGTCGGTCCTGATGGCACACTCATCTATTACGAGAAGATGGACAACACACAGCTTGGAAGCGCCAACGTTTCCATTAACAAAGCCCGCTCGGCGGCGCTGTATAAGCGTCCTTCCAAGGCGTTTCAGGATTCACTGGCCAGCGGCGGGGCCGGCATGCGCGTGCTGGGACTGGAAGGCGCAGTGCCGGTGGAAGGCGGCATTCCTCTTTTAGCCGACGGCAAAATCATTGGCGCGATTGGCGTTTCCGGCGATACCAGTGACCACGACGGCGTCTGCGCCACGGCTGGGGCAGCCACCATTAAGTAAAGTTTTTGAGCGGATCTTTCTTGCGGCTCATAAGAAGACGGCCTGCTATTGTGACCGATAGCCGGCCGCTTTGTTAAGGCCAGGTTAAGTTTGCGGGCAAAGTTTCCATTCGTTGCTCGGTGACGAATGTACTGCAACCTGAGCTGCTGGATTCACATCTCAGCCATTACCCCTGGTGTGAGAGTGACCAATGGTTCGGCCAAAAACTTCGTCTGCTGTACTGCAAGTTGTCCTGAAGATTTCCTTCGTTTTGCTTCTTACTTTTCTTAGCGGCTGCGGCGGTGGAGCTGTTACGCCACCTCCTGGCAACAACGGGCCGTCGCAAGCAGTGATTGCTTTTGCCGTCGGGCAGGCCAACATTATTCAAGGGCAAAGCACT
>DATCAX010000414.1:0-2999 GCA_036512375.1 Candidatus Angelobacter sp.
AGGCGCTGGTTACCACAACGCTGGGCACACCGGACGACGCGCAGCGCATTGAGCGGTTTGAAGGCGAAACCAAGAAGCGCTTCATGATGCATTACAACTTCCCGCCGTTTTCAGTCGGCGAAGTGGGCCGCATGACGGGTGTTGGCCGTCGTGAAATTGGCCACGGAGCGCTGGCAGAGCGCGCGCTTTTGGCCGTACTGCCGGACGTCGAGAACTGGCCTTACACCATGCGCGTGGTCTCTGACATTCTGGAATCGAACGGATCGTCGTCAATGGCTACGGTTTGCGGCGCTTCGCTGTCATTGATGGATGCGGGAGTGCCGCTTTCGTCGGCTGTGGCGGGCGTGGCCATGGGTCTGGTGAAAGAAGAAGACTCGTACGCGATCCTGTCTGACATTGCCGGCGCGGAAGACCATTACGGCGATATGGATTTCAAAGTCGCTGGAACGCGGAAGGGAATTACCGCGTTGCAAATGGACATTAAGGTGATGGGCATTACGTCACAGATCATGCAGGAAGCGCTGGAACAGGCAAAGCGCGGGCGTTTGCATATTCTGGACAAAATGGAAGACACCATCACCGGTGGACGCGAAAATATTTCCAGCTTCGCACCACGCATTTACACACTGCAAATTCCTGTGGACAAGATCCGCGACCTGATTGGTCCGGGCGGAAAGATGATTCGCAGCATTATTGAAGAAACCGGCGTGAAGATTGACGTTGACGATAGCGGCAGAGTGAACGTCGCTTCAAACAACGGACCTTCAGCGCAGCGCGCGATTCAACGCATCAACGATCTTACGGCGGTGCCGGAAGTCGGCAAGACGTATCTGGGCAAGGTTGTGCGTCTGGCTGAGTTTGGCGCGTTCGTCGAAATCATTCCTGGAACCGATGGTCTGCTGCACATCAGCGAAATTGCGGAACATCGCGTAAAAGAAGTGAAAGACGAACTCAAGGAAGGCGATCAGGTACTGGTCAAAGTCCTGGGGATCGAAGGCAATCGCATCAAGCTGTCACGCAAGGCGATCTTGCGCGAGCAGCGCGCAAAAATGTCGCCACAAGGCGGCGAGGGTGATGGTGGCGGGTCGTCAGGCGAAGGTTCCGGCGGCAGCGAAGGCGGCGGCGAACGTGCCGAGCGTCCAGAGCGTCCACCTGCTCAGCCACGCGGCGAAGGCGAAGAAACTGTTACATTCGAAGGCGGCGGTGACTTTGCTGAAGAAGAAGGCGGCGAGCCGAACTTCAATCGCGAAGACGCAAACCGCGAAACTGTAGCCGCTGGCAGGACGGATCGTCCTGATCGGCCAAGAGGGGATCGTCCACCGGGCGGAGGCGGAGATCGTGGCGGACGTGGTGGAAGTGGCGGAAGGCATCGTCGCGGCGGCAGCGGTGGTGGCGGACGCGGCCCGCGCGGTGGCGGCGGTGATCGCGGCCCACGTGGCGGTGGTGGCAGCGGCGGCGGTGGCGATCGCGGCAACCGCTAAGACCAAGGTAATCAAATCAAGAGACGCAGCTAACGCTGCGTCTCTTTTTTGTTGGCGCTGTGCTACCGGGAGCTCAAAAGCAAAATTGGCCAACGAGTGAATTCCTCGCTGGCCGAAATTCTTTTCTGCTCGCAAAACGGCTCTTTATGCCGCCGTTCCTGCTCCGTGACACTTCTTGTATTTCTTGCCTGAGCCGCAGGGGCAGGGATCATTTCTTCCGACCTTCGCTTGTCCGCGCACCACTTGTTGCGGTGCGGTTGTGCCATTTGATCCTGCCATGCGTGCCTGTTCCAGTTCTTTCTTTTTGCGACGCTGAAACTGAGCTTCAAGATCATCCATTGATGTAGAAGCGCGCTTCCTCGGCGGCGGCAACTGCTGCGGCTGGTCCCCATTCGCCTCGTCCGCCACCGTCACCGGCTGTGCCGTTGGCGCATCGACAATCTGCATGTGGAACAAATAGCGCACCGCGTCCTTCTGCGACTTTTGCATCATCTCTTCAAACATGTCAAATGACTCGCGCTTGTATTCCACCAGGGGATCGTGTTGGCCGTAACCGCGCAGCCCAATGCCTTCTTTCAGGTGGTCCATGCTGAGCAGGTGATCTTTCCACAGCGTGTCCAGGACGCTCAGCATGATCATGCGTTCGTGATAGCGCATGGCATCGGCGCCAATCTGTTTTTCCTTGGCGTCATAGAGTTCTTTCAGTTTCTCAAAAACCTGGTCACCCAGTTCCTGACGATTGAGTTGGCCGGCGTCAATGCCTTGTTTATCCATCTCAAGGCCAAACTGCTCGACCAGATATTTATTCAAGCCTTCAATGTCCCATTGGTCGGCGTGAACATTGCGTGGCGCAAATTTATCCAGCGCTTCGCCTACCATGTTGGCAACATAATCTTCCAGGATCAGGTCTTTCTGGTCGATCCCTGCAAGCAGTTCCTTGCGCAGACCGTAAACAGCCACGCGCTGCTTGTTCATTACGTCGTCATATTCCAGCACGTGTTTGCGCGACTCAAAGTTCTGCGCTTCCACCGCCTTCTGCGCGACCTCAATGCGGCGTGAAATCAACTTCGATTCAATAGGCACGCCTTCTTCCATACCCAGGCGCTGCAGCAACGTGGAGACCCAGGCCTTGGCGAAAATGCGCATGAGATCGTCTTCCAGCGAAAGATAGAAGCGGGAAGAGCCAGGGTCGCCCTGGCGGCCGGCGCGGCCACGAAGCTGATTGTCAATGCGTCGTGCTTCGTGGCGTTCCGTGCCCAGAATGTGCAGGCCGCCCACGCTCACAACTTGTTCGTGCTCAGCGTCAGTTTCTTTTTTATATTTGTTATACGTCTCGTTCCATTTGTCCGCCGGACACTTATATTCCAGCCCGTTGTAATAGAAGACAATATTCTCTGACGTGTCTTGTTCTAAAACCACTTCGCCGCCGGCAGCGCGCAGTTGCTGTGCTATCCCCTTTTTCACCATCTCCTGGCGGCCCATAAACTCGGCATTGCCGCCCAGCAAAATGTCGGTGCC
>DATCAX010000415.1:0-5189 GCA_036512375.1 Candidatus Angelobacter sp.
GCGGAATTCATCGTGGCGGCGCCTTCGTCAACGGTGAAGACCGCGGTCTTCATGACGCGCAGCATTGACACTGGTCCAACCGGCGACAGCGACACGCAGCGCACACTGGCCACGATCCAGACCTTTGGACAGGACAACACCAATGACAATGACGGTGTTGTGCCTGCCGTGAACGCCGCTCCTGGCGTCCAGCGTTTTGAAGGACTCAGGACCGCGACGGTCAACACCAAACGGAAACTCTACTTCTCTGAAGTGATTTCCAATCCCGCCGATCCGCTCAGCCCCACGGACTTCTTTATCACCGTGGAAGGAGCAACGCCAACTAAGTTCGATCCTGCCAATCCACCCGCCGTGGTCACCACGCAGGGCCAGGTGGAGGACTGGACGATTGAGAACCGTGCCACCGAGAACCATGAATTTCACTTCCACCAGATTCATTTCCTGGTGCTCTCGCAAAATAACTTTGCCATCAATGGGAGCCAGCCGCAAGCCAACATCGCCGGCCAGTTCCTTGACATGATCCAGGTTCCTTACTGGGACGGAAACCCCAAGCATCCATATCCAAGCGTGAAAGTGCGCATGGATTTCCGGGGCCCGGACATTGGAGACTTTGTCTATCACTGCCACATTCTCGGTCACGAGGACAATGGCATGATGTCAGTCATTCGAGTGCTGCCCGCCGCCAGTTCAAAGCAGTCAACCCCAACGCCGAAGGCAACCGCATCCATCCGGACGAACGACTCGACCAGCGCACCGGTGATAACACCGGCTTCCGCTACTGAGCCGATTGACCGGACACCAATGCCCAGTTGGACGGAATTGGACATGTTGAAGTAGCAAGCCTAAATCGCACGTTGCAGTTGAGAACAATGCATTTCTTCCGCGGCTTCAAGAAACTTTTGAAGCCGCATTTTTGTGCGTGGAGTTTTCAACACGGAGGCACGGAGAAAGACAACGGCGTAACGCGGATGAGCGCGGATCAGGATTGGAAGACGGATGCGAGCGTTCGCAAAGGACGCGAAAGATGGGGCTTGGCGGCGGTGCTTCACTCTCGACGTGCCATCCCGAACTCCGCCGGCGAGCTTTCGTGAGCCAAGTGGGTGAGGGACCTGCTCCGCTGCGGCTGCTGAAGCCGACATACAGCCGCCGCGAGGTGTGTGATGGATGCAGCCTGGAATTTTTGGAAAACGGATGAATGCGTCGAGTTTGGCAATTTTTTGCAATCTTTCCTGACTTAACAAAATCGAATACAAGCTACTCTCAAACGATCAGTTTGAAGGTAAAAGCCCACGATCATTGAACTTCCTGCCAAGGATCGAGCAAATTGTTCCAGATTAAAAACAAAACCAAACTTGATTTGACTTTTCTAATTTTTGAGCTACTCTGTTCGCGCACAGCCCCTTCCGGGCCTCTCTTGGGCTGATGCTAAAAGTCGCTCACATCTTTTTTCCCATGGCGCGCTGATAACCGCTCGCTCCGGTACAGGGTGAAGTGTGGTCTCAAGCGACTTGGAAAGATGTTCACGCGATGTCCTGGGAAACCAGTGCGCGGGGGATGACGCGGTGGCTGAACTGTTGCCTTCCCATGTTTACCTCTCTAAGCAAGCTCACGATTTCCTGCCCTATGATTCGCGCTGATTCGACGGCGCTTGCACACTCAGTCTCCAAGCCAACTGAGCCTTTCCATCAATGGCCAATTCTAGCCAATAGCCAACTAGAGGTGAAGAACACTATGAAGAGTCACAGAAAGTTCCATCCTGCCATGGGAATCCTGGCTGGAGTCATTCTGATGCTGGCACAGACCAGCGCCTTTGCTCAGACCACAACAACCGTAGCGAACGCTCCAGCTGCGGTCAAACCAGTTGCCAATCCCTGCCCGCGTTTTGCTGCTGGCAGCATTGTTCACCAACCCCAAGCTTTGTTCAGTCAGAACGGCGTGCTTTCCGTTCAATTCTCGTATCAAACCAGGACCGACTCAATCGGAAGGACTCTGTTTTGCTTTATGACACCGAGCGGCCTGGAAAACCCGACCTTGCATGTTAAGCCGGGCGATCATCTGATGATTACGGTGACGAACAATACTCCCGCACAACCGTTAACGATGGCGTTGAATCCGCCAAACTGCGGCGCCACCAAGATGGGCAATTCCTCGATGAACATTCACTATCACGGGACCAATACAGCGCCGACATGCCATGAGGATGAAGTGATTAAGACCATCATCAACTCAGGCGAAACCTTCCAGTACAACCTCGCTTTTCCCAGCAACGAACCTCCGGGGCTGTATTGGTATCACCCTCACGTGCACGGCATCGCTGATCAGGCTGTGCTGGGCGGCGCTTCGGGAGCGCTGGTGGTTGATGGAATTCAGAACGTGCAGCCAGCGGTTTCCGGGCTTCGTCACCGCATTATCGTCGTCCGTGACCAGACCCAGGATCAGGGGTTGGGCGAAGGCCCCGGCGGATGCACAAACGCCGTTCCTTTTGAGGACATTACGGTCAACAATATTCCGATAGATTCGAACCAGGCAGTGCCGGGCGGTCCGGTCACCTTCAAGCCTGCGATTCTTCACATGGAACCAGGAGAAAAGCAATTCTGGCGTGTAACGAATTCTTCGTCCGACACGATTCTCGACCTGCAGGTGCAATTTGACGGTATAGCCCAGACGATCCAGCTCGTGGGCGCTGACGGGGTTCCGGTGAATTCGCAAGATGGCGTACAGCCGGGCAGTCTGATTGCTGTAAAGCATTTCCGAATGCCGCCGGCATCGCGCGTCGAGTTTATCGTGAATGCGCCTTCCTCAACCGTCAAGCTGGCCCAACTCGTGACCACCAGCATTAACACCGGAGCGAATGGCGACTGCGATCCTAACCGTCCGATCTTCAACGTACAGTTGGTTGGAGCTCCCGACAACGATGAACCGCTTGAAGACGACAACGTGGGAAGTTTCTCGGCATTGAGCACCAGCGGCCAGCGCTTCGCCGGACTTGCCTCCGCGCCTATCGCGCAGCGCCGGCTCGTGTTCTTTGACGAGATCCAACCAACACAGTTCTTTATGGTTGTGGCAGGGCAGCCGGAAAGAGTATTCGATCCCAATGCAGCTCCTGCTATCACAGCCACCCAGGGCACCGTGGAAGAGTGGACGGTCGAGAACCATGCGCTGGAAAACCATGAATTCCACTTCCATCAGGTCCACTTCCTGGTTGAGTCGCAGAATAACTTCGAACTCAATGGCCAGCTGCAGGCGCCCGCGATTGTTGGCCAGTATCTGGACATGATCGAAGTGCCAGGATGGGATGGAAACTCCGCCCACCCATTCCCCAACGTCAAACTCCGGATTGATTTCCGCGGTCCGGATGTGGGCATATTCGTGTTCCACTGCCACATTCTCAATCATGAGGACCTGGGCATGATGAATATCATCCAGGTGGTGCAAGCGCATGCCGCCAACACCAACGGCGCAAAACCGCAGGTAGCTGTCTCCATTCAGGAGCAGAAGACAGCGCCAGTCATAACTCCTGTCGTACCGGTGAAATCCGGCGCGCAGGCGGGCGCCGAGAAAATCAGCGGAGGCCAGCCGCTGCAGTAAGGGCAGTTCTCGATCGATCCTTATCGATGCGGCTTTCGACTATGATCGAAAGCCGCTTTTTTGCGTGGAAATCTATTGGCGCTTCGCGACGCTGCGCGCCGGCCTGCGGCGCAAGGAATAAATTTTCTTGTCGCTTTCCCGGCACTTGCCGTCCCGCTGTGCGGGACTGGAATTGGGTGCGGCGAACGGTGTGGTGAGTTAAAGAAAAAGCGGGAAGGTGGCCCACCCCGCCACCAGAGCGTCATCTCGGGTTTGGACGCACTTCCTTAGGACGCACTTCAAGGACAGGTCCATGTGGATTCCGGGGCGGAGCGACAGGCTCTAAGCTGGATTTTATGTATTCGTACGCACTCGTTTCGTAGCAAGGCAGAGCAATACGTCTGCGATCCAGGTCCTCTCTGGGCACGTTGCGAGAATAGATCAACGGCTCATGCCGATTGGGCAGGCTCCGCGCCGTTAACTGCGCGATGGTCTGGTCGCAATTCGGATCTCGCGAGGCTGAGACCTCGTGAACCACTGAGTAATCAAAGCCGGATTCCGAGAGCCGCGGTTCATACGGAAGGAAGGTGAAGACGAGCTTGATGAGACTCCACTCCTCGTGGGCAATCTCCGTTTCCGCAACGAACACCTCATAACTCTTGAAGAAAGAAGAGCGCGGGAGAGATATAGCTACGGCAACGAGACGCACTCGCAGGGGCGCTTTCTTGGGAGGATAGGCCCAACGGAGCTGTCCTTCGGCGTGCCTGCCTGAACCACCAAAACAAGTGGCGGCCAGGAAAAGCAGAGCTGTAATCCAGTTTTTCATCCTGACGCTCATCACGCTATGCTCGCTTGGGCTTGCCACATAAGTACTGGGCCTCATGCGCAACCAGAAATCGTTCCAACGACCCGATCTTCTAACGACCCGATCTTCTAATGATAGACCTTCTCTTGGATGCTTCTTTGACAGATTACGGCACCCTCGGAGAGCGCGCGACTGTGTAAAGAAGCGCTGGAGTACTAAGTGATGCGTCTTAATTTCGTTGGTTGGCCCTGGCGTGTCTCGCGCGCATGAATGGGGCTGTTCAGGAACGCGCTGGCGGGGATTTCAAAACTCTTTCAATGGCTGCTCTCACGGCGGCGGCACTGATCGGCTTGGAGACATAATCGTCCCTTCCCGCCTGAAGGCAGCGTTCGCGGTCGCCTTTCATGGCATGGGCGGTCATAGCGACGATCGGCATTCTGACGGCGCTCCCTTCCTCCCGGAGACGAACAGCAGCAGTGGCGGTGAAGCCGTCCATTTCCGGCATCTGCACATCCATCAGCACCAAGTCAAAAGATTGTTCTTTCAACTTAGACAGCGCCTGCACTCCTGTGACTGCCAGCACCACGTGATGACCGAGCTTCTCCAGTAGCCGGACCGCCAGCTTCTGGTTGATCAAGTTGTCTTCAGCCAGCAAAATCTTCAGTTCGCGACTCAGGGCCGGCGCCTGCTCACTAAGGAAAGAGTCCACCGGTTTCAGACTGGCGCAGTTTGTAGTTTCAAGGACTGCCGTGAAGTGGAACGTTGAACCTTTGCCCATGTCGCTTTCCACCCAAATGTTCCCACCCATAACCTGGAC
>DATCAX010000416.1:0-3038 GCA_036512375.1 Candidatus Angelobacter sp.
AGTGATGGCCAGTACTGGCTGACCATCGAGTTTTGCGTCATAAAGTCCATTGAGCAGGTGAATGCCTCCAGGGCCGGATGTAGCAAGACAAACACCGAGCTTCCCCGTGAACTTGGCATAAGCGCAGGCCATAAATGCCGCAGCTTCTTCGTGCCGGACCTGCACAAAACGAATCTGCTCCTGATGGGTTCGCAGGGACTCCATGATGCCGTTTATGCCGTCGCCCGGCAGACCAAAGACGACATCAACTCCCCAATCGATCAATCCTTCAATCAGCACGTCAGCAGCAGTTTTGGCCATAGCAGAGTCACTCCTTCATCGTTTTCAATTACTGAATTAGGATGCCCGCCAACAACATGCTGTTTTCGCGATTGAATTCAGAACGGTCGAAAGTAGCTTTATTCTGATGATGCTTCAGTTCTAAAACTCACTTTCGAAGGTGCGCGACTACCATCCCATAAAGTACAATATAGAAAAGGGCGGGCTGTTTGGCTCTCCTCTAAAATTCTGCAGTATCAGGAGTGCTTATGGCTGGAAGCTCTCGAACGACCTTTGCAAAGCGACAAAAAGAGCGGCAGCGGCAGGAGAAACAGGCTGAAAAAGCCCAACGCAAGCTGCAACGCAAGACCCAAGACCCGGAGACTGATCCCAACGCTCCCGAAAAGCCCAAAGACCTGACCGTTACCTACAATGAGGAAGGTATTCCGGAAGGCTTTGGCTTTCACGATTTTTAGCCTTTTGGGCGGCACCCCGCCCCAAAGGTGTAGTATTAAGTAGCAGTTCAGTTGTCCTCGACTCAGATAGACATATTTTCCCGCATTCGTCCTGCCTATTTCTGCTGAGAACAGCACCACCCAAGCCACACGACAAAGGAGTCGCAGTGAAGAAGATTTACGTCGGCAATTTTTCATTCCACATGACAGAACCTGAACTACGGGCGCTGTTCGAGCCTTTTGGAACCATTGAGAGCGCATCGGTCGCCACTGATCGCGACACGGGCCGGTCCCGCGGTTTTGGTTTTGTACAAATGCCAAACGATGATGAAGCTGAAAAAGCCATGGCAGCGTTGAATGGCAAGGATTCCGGCGGACGGGCACTCACCGTGAATGAAGCGAGACCGCAGGCTCCGCGCAGCGGGTTCGGTGGTGGCGGCGGACGAGGCAATGACCGTGGCGGAGGCAATGATCGCGGCGGGCCACGCCAGCGTCGTGAACCCCGTTGGTAAAACCCAGCGTTGCCAGGCGTCTGCGGGGAACAGCAGAAGCGTTCTCCAGTGAGACTTCTACGGAAACCGTTGTCTGCGGCAAATGCGGACAACGGTATGCCATCCGCATAGAATCAGCCTCGCAAAACGCCGAGCTCTCGCGGAAGCAGGCTTCTTTTGTGGCAGAGCAGCTTGTTTGGGACCATATTCAGGAACGGAAGCACAATGGAACCATCGAACTGCCGAGCCTTTAAACATATAGGTCACTCGAAGCGTAAGCTTAATTTGATGTGAGCGTATAACTCGACTCAGGGGGTTTGGCTGGCCCTTTTAATCTTTCAGCCCACAGGATGCCATATGGCTGTTGAAAATAATGGAGCAGCGACTGCAAGAGCAGAAGGCCATAGTGCTGTTTTCAACGTGTTGCGGCAGCTCTTAAAACCATATGAGGGCGAATTGGCAGTCCGAACCGACAAGCCGGGGAACTGTTACCTGGAAACTCGTTCCTCCAGTTTCAATGGTCGGCGCATGTTTTTTGCCGGTGCCAAGATCAAGAAAAACTATGTAAGCTTCTATCTTCCCGCCCTTTATATGTTTCCTGATCTGTCAGACCGGATCTCCCCGTCACTCAAGAAAATCATGCAGGGACAGGCTTGCTTCAACTTCACCACTTCAAACCAGGACTGGTTTGAGGAACTGGGCCGGCTCACCCAGGCCGGATATCAGAAGCTCAAAAGTGAAATGTTGCTCTAAGTCACCCAAGCCCTTGAAAGCAAAGTAGTAAACCTTAGTAACAAGGGTTACACACGATTGCACCATTATTGTGCTATACTGATTCTGCTTTAGATCCGCGGTTGCAGGGCTCCTTAAGATCGAGATCTGGTCCAGGACCCCATACTGACTTACCTCCGATTGTCTACGGCGAAAATTGAAAAATATCGGCATGAGATCACTCTGCCCTGACGTTTATAAAAACGTCGTTGTCAGCACCCGCCGCCGATCAAAGAAAGCAAAAAAACTCTAAGTGTCTACGTTTAAAGAACTTCCCATATCTCCCTATCTACAGGACCGCCTACACGCGGCCGAATTCGTTACACCCACTGAAGTCCAGATGGCAGCCATTCCACATGCTGTTAGCGGCAAGAACGTTGTAGCTACGGCGCAAACCGGCACTGGCAAGACCCTTGCCTTCCTGGTTCCCGTGATGGACAAGTTGATGTTACAGACAGAATCGCGGCCAGGCGCCCTGGTTCTGGTTCCCACGCGGGAACTGGCACTGCAAATCGGCAAACAATATGAGCAACTTCGCGGCAAGAAGTTGCCACCGGCAGCGCTGCTGATTGGTGGCGTTGCTGAAAAATCGCAACTACGCGCCGTACGCTCTGGAGCAAAGCTGATTATCGCTACGCCCGGCAGGTTTGAAGACCTGTTTGACAGAGAATTAATTTCCCTCGTCGGGGTAAAAATCCTGGTACTGGACGAAGTGGACAGAATGCTGGATATGGGATTCATCCCAGCCATCCGCAGGATTGTGAGCAGGCTGCCAAAGTCACGGCAAACCCTGTGCTTCTCTGCCACCCTTGAACCGTCGGTTGAACATCTGATCGACGATTATGCGCGCGGGGCTGTACGCCTGGCTTTTGGCTCCACCAAGAAAGCCTCGGAATCCGTGGATCTTCTGGCTTATGAGGTTCACGCTGATCAAAAGCTCTCGCTGTTGAAGCGGCTGCTTAATGAGGAAACCGGCCGCACCCTGATTTTTGTACGTACCAAAAGAGCCACCGAGCGGCTGGCTGAGAAGCTGAACCGCCAGGGAGTGAGCGTTGGCGTGTTG
>DATCAX010000417.1:0-2878 GCA_036512375.1 Candidatus Angelobacter sp.
CCGGCAAAAAGTCTCTTCATCTTTTCTGGGGAGTAGTTCTCATCCTTATCGGAGCACTGCTCGGGCTGATCGTTGCACGGGCTATTTTCAACCTGGTTCGTAAGCTTGGCAGTCCATCAGATCCATGGCTGATCGGCGGTCTAGTTCTATTGGGTGCGCTTTGCGCTTTCTGCGTTTGGATGGGCACGCGTGAGTTCCAACGAGCAACGGGACAGGAAGTCAGGAAGCCAACTTTGCGCTGGGGCCGGATGCTGGCGGGCATCTGTATGGTTTTCATCTCCTTGAAGTCACACATTGCGCCCAGTCCAAACGCACTAAAAGCCGACAACCCGGGGAAGCGACGGGAATGCTCATGGCTACTGTGTTTATGGTATTGATCGGGTTGTGGCTAGCAGCTTCTTCGTTCAAACCGCGAAAAACTAAGGCCCAACTTGATCCGATCCCGGAAAACAGTTCGGCACGGGCGAAAACATGAGAGTTTCCTGAGGATTCAGCGTTCCTTCATCTGTCACGTATCCAATGTGATCTCGGTCACGTTTTGTTATTACCGAACTCTGACAGCGAGACGCCCGAAACACTGCCACAATCTACGCATGAGTTATCCAACCGTCGTCTATCCAAAGATCATTCAGGGCGGCATGGGCGCGGGGGTTTCTGACTGGCGACTGGCCAACGCGGTATCACGGCTCGGGCAGCTGGGCGTGGCATCCGGGACGGCCCTGGAACAGATCATGGCGCGGCGGCTGCAAGACGGCGATTGCGGGGGACACATCCGCCGCGCGCTCGATGAGTTCCCTTTTCCGGCCATGGCGGAGCGCATCTGGCACTCGTACTACATTCCGGGCGGGAAACAGGAGCGTGAATCCTACAAGCTTCTGCCGATGCATTCCCTGGACAGCCCGGTGGAATTGAGAGAGCTGTGCATCGCCGCCAACTTTGTGGAAGTGTTTCTGGCGCGCGAAGGCCACGACAATCCGGTGGGCATTAATTTCCTGGAAAAAATTCAGATGCCGCACCTGCCGTCTATTTATGGAGCGATGCTGGCTGGAGTGGAATACGTATTGATGGGCGCGGGGATACCGCTCAAAATTCCCGGCGTGCTTGACCAGCTTGCGCGGCATGAAGCTGCTTCGTATGAGCTCTACGTAACCGGGGCCCAGCCGGGTGACGATACCACCATGACGTTCGCGCCGCGGGCGTTTATGGAATGCGACCTGCCGCCGTTGAAGCTCCCGAAATTCCTGGCGATTATCGCCTCAAACACGCTGGCCGCGACCATGGTGAAGAAAGCCAATGGCAAAGTGGACGGATTCGTGATCGAAGGCCCGACGGCGGGCGGACACAATGCGCCGCCGCGCGGCAAGGTACAGTTGAATGCCGCGGGCGAGCCAATATATGGCGAGCGCGATCACGTTGACCTTGATAAGGTGCGCGAACTGGGCCTGCCTTTCTGGCTGGCTGGAGAATACGGGTCGCCGGAGAAAGTTCAGGAAGCGCTGGCGGCCGGCGCGATCGGAGTGCAAGTGGGAACGGCGTTTGCGTTTTGCGACGAGTCTGGCCTGCGCGGCGACTACAAGCAAGAACTGATCAGCAAAGCACTCGCGGGGACGGCGAGGGTGTTTACCGATCCGCTGGCCTCGCCAACGGGATTTCCGTTCAAGGTCGCGCAGTTGGAAGGAACACTGTCTGATGACAACGTTTATTCAGCACGGCCTCGAATCTGCGACCTGGGATTTCTTCGCGAAGCTTACCGCACGGCGGAGGGCAAGGTGGGTTTCCGCTGTCCTGGCGAGCCGACGACCCTCTATGTATCCAAGGGCGGAAAGTTGGAAAACACCGTGGGAAGAAAGTGCCTGTGCAATGCACTGGTGGCCAATATCGGACAACCGCAGAGAAGAAAGGGCAAGCATGTAGAGCCCGCGATGATTACGTCTGGCGATGACTTAAAAAATATTCCGCAGTTTCTGGCGGCCGGACAGACGTCTTATGGCGCAGCAGATGTGATTGGGAGACTGTTAGGGATTTAGCCGCAGAACTTTTAGTTTTGTGGCTGCGCTCCAAACCGCTCAAGTGACTGGCCGACCGACAGATTTGCGTGCTCCTGACACAGGGCGCTCGGCGCGCAAGCCGGCCTAGCGCCTTTCCTTTTGATTTATTCGTGTTCATTCGCGAAATTCGCGGCCAGTTTTTCCCGATCTGCGTAATCTGCGGCTAAAGATTTTTTAAAGCCTGCTCCAAATCCTCGATCAAGTCATCGGGGTGTTCCAAACCAATCGACAGACGTAAAAGATTTGCCGGACTGCGCGTGGCTGCGCCTTCAACAGACGCGCGATGCTCGATCAAGCTATGGGTGCTGCCCAGGCTGGTGGCGTGGCTGAACAGCTTCAGGCCGGAGACCAGTTTGAACGCTTCTACCTGACCGCCTTTCACCTGGACGGACATCATCCCGCCGAAGCCAGACATTTGCGCGGCGGCGATTTTGTGTCCGGGATGCGAAGGCAGACCGGGGTAATGCACGGCTTCGATCTTGGGCTGCTTGCTAAGGAATTCGGCAACACGATGGGCGTTCTCTGCGTGCGCACGGACACGGTACGGAAATGTCTGAAGGCCGCGCAGCGTCAGCCAGCATTCAAAAGGAGACGGAACGGCGCCGCCTTCGCGCTGTATGCTGCCAATTTTTTCCAGCCATGGACCCTTATCTTTGAAGATCAAAGCTCCCACGGTCACGTCACTGTGGCCGGAAAGATATTTGGTGACCGAATGCATTACCAAGTCCACGCCCAGGTTGAGCGGAAGCTGGAAGAGCGGAGTGGCCCAGGTGTTGTCACAGGCCACCATGGCGCCCGCCTTTTTCGCCAGTGCGACGACGGCGCGGAGA
>DATCAX010000418.1:0-7787 GCA_036512375.1 Candidatus Angelobacter sp.
GCCCGGCAAAAAATGGCGTGCATACTGTTCAGATCGAGGGCGGCAAGGGCGCCAGCGAGATCAAGACAAAGAACATTATTCTCGCCACCGGCTCTTTTGCCCGCATGCTGCCCGGCCTCAAAGCCGACGATCGCATTCTCACCAATATCGAAGTGCTCAGCCTGCCAGCCCTGCCCAAATCGATGGTCATCATTGGCTCTGGCGCAGTCGGTGTGGAATTTGCTTCCATCTATCGGTCGTTCGGCGCAGACGTCACCGTCATTGAGATGTTGCCTCGCCTGGTGCCGGTGGAAGATGAAGACGTGAGCAAAGAACTGCTGCGCTCGTTCAAGAAAAAAGGCATCAACTGCTTCATCAATACCAAAGTCGAAAAAGTTGAGAAGACCAAGAATGGCGTCTCCGTAAGCTTCACGCCGCAGGGTGAAGCGACGCAAAAACTGGAAGCAGAAAAGGTTCTGGTGGCGGTGGGACGCGGGCCGAATACCGAAGGCATCGGCTTGGAGAAAACGCCGGGCATAAAAGTCGAACGTGGCTTCGTCCACACCAATGAATGGATGGAAACCGGCGAAAAAGGCATTTACGCCATCGGTGACATCGTCGCCGGAATGCCGCAGTTGGCGCACGTTGGTGCCATGAGCGGCATCGTAGCCGTTACTCGCATTGCCGGCAAGCCAGTTAAGGCCATCAACAAAAATCACATCCCGGGCTGCACCTACTGCGAGCCGCAGATCGGCAGCGTGGGCCTGACGGAAGCCAAAGCCAAAGAGGCCGGACATCAGGTGAAGATCGGCAAATTCCCGTTCACGGCCAACTCCAAGGCCACCATCATGAATAATCATGAGGGCTTCATCAAAGTTGTGTCTGACGCCAAGTACGGCGAGATTCTCGGCGTGCACATCATTGGGCCGCTGGCTACGGAACTGGTTGCTGAAGCCGTGACGGCCATGGAACTGGAAGCGACCATCGAAGACATGATGTTTACCATCCACGCACATCCCACGGTTTCAGAAGGCATGCTCGACGCTTTCAGTTCCGTGGAAGGGAAGGCGATTAACGCGTAAAGTTTTTTCCGAAGTCCCGAGCGGAGCGAGGGATCCCTATAGCCAGAAAAACGGTTGAACGCCAGACGTGTTTTTGTGCCGTCGGAACGCCGAGCGCAGTGAAGTCATTCTTTCTGCTCATTCGTGTTCATTCGCGTCGATTCGCGGCTAAATTCCTCCGCCAATGGCAGTTCCTTGCTGCGGCGAGATTCCGCCCAAAAAGCCATGGCTGGCTTTAGCTGGGCTAATTGCCCTTTGCTAATTGCTAGCTGCTCCCCAGCCGCCAGCTGAAGAGACCGTGGAACGGAGAACCGCCAATCAAACGAGCGGAAAATCCGTGTTATCCGTGGTATGGGTTTGCTTCGGCCAATTGCTAATTGCCAGCTGCTAATTGCCAGCTGCTAATTGCCGATTTTCTAAGAGCTTCTTTATTACCAAGGTGATGGTCCTAGGTAACAATTTCTTAGGCTTAGGGTTATTGCCGCCCTATGATTTCGCCATGCCGAAGCGCAGTGAAAGACGCCACACTGTTCCCATCGCCGTCAGGCTTTGGGGGCTTGATCGTGACGGCAAAGTGTTCTCGCAGAATGCCCGAACCCTTGACATCGCCAGTAACGGCGCGCGGCTTTTTGGCGTGACCGCGGCCCTGGAGCGCGGTTTCATCGTCGGCCTGCAGTGCGGCAACATGCGCGCGAGATTTATGGTGGTCTGGGTGGGAGAAGTGGGCAGCCCGCGTGAAGGCCAGATCGGCCTGCGCGCCGCGGAAAACGGCATCTGGAGTGTCGCTCTGCCTCGCGCCTCTGACGATGATTATTCCACCTGGCTCGCGGAAAACTACCTCGACACCGAGGCCGCGGTTTAACTTGATGTTTCCTTTTGCGGCCACGCTCTTCCTTTGCGCTCTTTGCGTCCTTTGCGGTAAACCGGTTTGGCCAATTACCAGTTGCTAGTTGCTAATTGCTAGAATTGAAAGATGCCCCTGTAAGTGGCGAGGCCGACTTGCGTGCCGCGCCACGTGCAACAAGCGCTGATCAGGCTTCAGGCGAGATCATCTCTTGAGCGGTTTGGAGCGAAGTGACAGATGTCAACGGTTATCAATACGCTTTACCTCGGTCGCGTGGACTATCCCGTCGCGCTTGAGTTACAGCAGACGCTCGTCCGTCTGGTTAAAGAAGGACGCATCTCCCACACGTTGCTCTTGTTGGAGCATCCGCCGGTGATCACCGTCGGCCGCAATGGTGGAACAAAGAACATCGTTGCCTCCCGCGAATTCCTGGCCGCCAATGGCGTCGAACTGCATGAGACTGACCGCGGCGGCGACGTCACCTTCCACGGTCCGGGCCAGCTCGTGGGCTATCCAATCTTTGATCTGCGCGCATTCGAGCCACGCATCGGCGCCGTGGATTTTGTCCGCAAGCTGGAAGAAGTTCTCATACGCACCTGCGGTGATCTGGGCGTAGTTACCGGACGCATTCCCGGCCTTACCGGCGTGTGGACGCAGAATGACGTCCCGGGAAAGATCGCTGCAATCGGTGTGCATATCTCCCGCGCAGTCACCTCGCACGGCTTCGCCCTGAATGTGAACACGAATCTCGACTATTTCAAGCTGATTGTCCCGTGCGGCATTTCCGACAAGCCGGTGACATCTCTCGAACAGGAGATGGCGGGGAGCCACCTGAGCCGAGGCCGCAAACTCCCTGATCTAGAAGATCTCTCCCAACAGGTGGCGCGCAACTTCGGCCGCGTCTTTGAAGCCCAGACACTCTGGCTGGAATCGCTGGACGCCTTATTCGCTTCGTCGGTAATGTCTGATTACGACACAACGCCCGCCAACCAGGACACCCCGGCGCGCGGCCCGCAAGAAATCCGCGAACTTGCAGGCGAAAAAGACATCTTTCTCGCCTGACAGCACAAACTCCGTGGCAGCAACTTTCATCCTAGTTACAGCCATGGCATCCAATCCTCGCAGACCATATATTGAAGCACGCGAAGAAATCAGAAAATCCCGCGGCATCAGCTTCTGGTTCAGCCGGTTTGCCAGCGGTACCGCACAGTTCGTAGGACACCCGAGTGTCTTTTTCGTCGCCGTCGCCATTCTGGTGATTTGGGGCATTACCGGCCCTTATTTCCATTACTCAGACACATGGCAACTGGTGATTAATACCGGTACCAGCGTGGTCACGGTTCTTGTGGTATTTCTCATCCAGAACACGCAAAACCGAGACGCCAAGGCGCTCCACCTGAAGCTGGACGAACTCATCCGCTCACATCATCCGGCGAATGATGATCTCATCGATGTCCAGAAGCTTTCCGACGAAGAACTGGACGAGCTGGAAAAACGTTATGAAAAAATCCGCAAGACCTGCGAAGCCCGGCGTAACGGAAAGAAGCCCGAAGTCGTGGCAACAAATGAGGCGCCAGTAGATCCCCGGCGGCAAAAGCCCACCGTCTGACTCCACGCTCCGGCGCCGTAGGCGCTTGAAGATCAATTCCGTTTTGGATTTCTCCGTGTTTTTCGAAAATGCCTCCTCCTGAGAGTCGTCATCCCGAGAGGTCCGCAAATTTGGCTGCGCTTCCATCAGCAGCCAAATCAGGGGTCCCCGACACGCGCGGTTTTCGCGTGGTGGGGTGGAAATAGGACCCGAGGGAGCTGCTCCGCTGCCATCGCGGGACCTGAAAATACATCTTCATGCTTGTATGCGGCCGCCCTGCCGGTCATGACGACTCCGTGGTGGATTTTTAGGGTATAAACTAATGACGTCGTATGGCCACTAAAACCAAGTCACCTAAAAGCTCCGTCATCAAAGCGAACGCCAAAGCCCCCGCATCGAATGGCGGTCGCAACAATGGCGCTGCCGCGAATGGCCGCCCCGCCAAAGCCCTCGCTGTCCGCGTTAACCAGTACGGCATTCCTGACTGGCGTCTGGAGCAGCCGGAATTTGAAGTCCGCGAAATTTCCGATGGTCCGGAAATCCATTACGAAATCAAAGGCAAACTCAACACGCCGGTACCGCCGCTTCGCGAATCAAAGTACCTCACCAAAGAACAGCACCTCGAACTTTACCGCTGGATGGTGATGAACCGCCGCATGGAAGTGGCGCTGGAAAATCTTTATAAGCAGAGCAAGGTTGTGGGCGGCGTTTATTTCGGTCTGGGACAGGAAGCCTGCTCCTGCGCCTCCGCCTACGCACTTGGTCCCGACGATTGGTTTGCGCCCATGATCCGCAACCAGGGCGCGCAACTCGTCCGCGGCTTTCACTCGCGCGACATCATGATGCAATACATGGCGAAGGCCGGTTCGCCCACCAAAGGCAAAGACGGCACATCGCACTATGGCGACATCGAGAAGCGCCATATGGTCTCGCCGATTTCCATGCTGGGAGATCTGTTGCCGGTGATGGCCGGCGTCTCTCTGGGCGCGCGTCTTCAAGGCAAAGAACTGGCCTGCCTCACATGGATCGGCGATGGCGGACAATCCACCGGCGTGAGCTATGAAGGCATCAACTTTGCCGCCGTGCGCAAGCTGGGCCTGGTGCTGATCATCGAAAGCAATCTCTGGGCCTATTCCACGCCCACCGAATATCAAGTCAACGTGAAAGACCTGGCCAACCGCGCCATTGGCTACGGCATGCCCGGCGTAATCATTGACGGCACCGACGCCTGTCAGGTGTACGACGCGACCTATGATGCCGTCGAGCGCGCGCATCGCGGCGAAGGACCAACGCTGATCGAGGCCAAGTTGATGCGCATGAAAGGCCACGCCATCCACGATGCAGCGGCCTACGTCCCCAAAGAAATGCATGAGTTCTGGCGCAAGCGTGACTGCATTGACCGCTTCCAGAAATACCTGCTGGAGAAAAAATGGCTAACGCCCGCGCAGGATAAAGAAATGATTGCCGGCGTGGAGAAAGAAATCGACGCCGAGCGTGAATTTGCTGAGAACTCTCCCATGCCGGAAGGTCACACCGCGGCAGAAGGCGTCTTCTGTAATGGCTGCCATGACATCAAGCCGAAATATGGCATGCCGCAGAAAGCCCGCCGCAGCGAAGGCAAGTTGAAGGAGAGCGAGGCAGCGATACACTTTAAGTAAGATTGGGCCGCGAATACACTCGAATGAACACGAATTGGTCTGGTTTCATTCGCGTCTGTTCGCGTTAATTCGCGGCTAATTATTCCTATGGCTCAAGCGACATATCTCGAAGCAATCCGGCAGGGACTCTGGGAAGAGATGGAGTCCGATCCCTCAGTCTTCTGTATCGGTGAAGACATCGGTATTTACGGCGGCGCCTTCAAAGTGACCGACGGCTTTGTCCACCACTTTGGCACGCAGCGCGTGATTGATACGCCAATCGCCGAGTCGGCCATTGTCGGCGCGGCGTTTGGCGCGGCGTTGACCGGCTTGCGTCCCGTAGCGGAATTCCAGTTCATGGACTTCATCGGCTGCGCCTTCAACCAGATCGTGAACATGGTGGCCAAGTCGCATTATCGCTGGGGCGCGCCAGCGCCGCTCGTCCTGCGCGGACCTTGCGGCGGCGGCGTGCACGGCGGCCCGTTTCACTCGCAGAATCCGGAAATGCATTTTGTCCACACGCCCGGAATGAAGGTTGTCGCGCCAGCCACGCCGACGGATGCAAAAGGCCTGATCAAATCCGCAATTCGCGATAACAATCCCGTGCTATTTCTCGAACACAAGTTTCTCTATCGCCGTATTAAAGAAGATGTGCCAGAAAGCGACTACGCAGTTCCCATCGGCAAAGCCCGTGTGCATCGCGAAGGCCGTGATCTGAGCGTGATTACCTATGCCGCGATGGTACACACCGCGCAGGAAGCCGCAGACATTCTGGCCAAAGAGGGAATCGAGATCGAGATCATTGATCTGCGTACGCTCTGCCCGCTTGACCGCGAAGCCATTACGCAGACCGTAAAAAAGACCAACAAAGTCATTCTTCTACACGAAGACACCAAAACCGGCGGACTTGCCGGCGAACTCGCAGCCATCATCAATGAAGAAGCCTTCGATGACCTGGACGGCCCTATCGTCCGCATTACCGCGCTTGATACGCCGGTGCCGTTCTCTCCGCCACTCGAACATTTTTTTTTGCCGAAGGTGGAGGACGTAGTGCGGGAAGCAAGGAAGTTGCATGCGTATTAGTCGCCAGTTTGCTGAAAAGATTTTTTCTGAAATCCCGACCCTGAGCTTGCCGAAGGGAGGGAACCCTTTCGTCGCGAAGCTACCCGTATCAAAACATTGGCAGAAGTTGCAGCGAATGCTCGCGAACGAATAAACACGAATCGAATTTGGTTCGTCTGATTCGTACCCTTCGCGTTCATTCGCGGCCAGATTTACGACTCTGTTTTCACGGTCCACTCACCACCGGCAATTCCACAAAGCTCGCCATACCCGGCTGATGCGAATGCCAGATAGTCTGCGTGGCCTTTTTATAATCTCCGGGTTTGGCCCAGAAAATGTTCGGCACAAATGTCTGCGGATTGCGATCATAAAGCGGGAACCAGCTTGACTGCACCTGGACCATGATGCGATGTCCGGGCAGGAAGACGTGGTTAACCGTGGGCAGTTCGAAGCGATACACCAGCGGCTTGTCCGCCGCGATTGCTTTTGGTGTTTCCAGACTTTCGCGGTAGCGGCCGCGGAAGATATCCATCGACACCGCCAACTGATATCCGCCCATCTGCGGCTGTCCCGCAACTTCGTCGGGATAAACATCAATCACCTTCACCACCCAGTCAGCGTCGGTGCCGCTGGTGGAAGCCACAAGATTGGCCACCGGCTGGCCGCTGATTTTTACGGGCGACGTGAGCACATCAGACGTAAATGCCAAGACATCTGTCCTGCCTGACGCTTCGCGCTGATCGTCGACCAGCCACAGCGGCCAGGTTAAACCCTTTTCAACGTCATACCCCACCGCACGGACCGGCCGCGATCGGAACGGCACCGGCTTCGCGGGATCGGATATGTATTGGTCGTTGGCCGGAAAGCTTCTCTCATTCGGAGCATTCGCTCCGAGTTTGAAACCTTCGCGCAGATAGAACGGCGTCGGCTTCACAGCGCACCCGCTGGTGCAGCCGGAAGGCCACGCGTTGAGCCGTCGCCACGTGTTGGTTCCCGTTTCAAAAGCTGAAACTGGAGGCACGTCGACCCTCGGTGCGTCATCTTTCAAATAATGGTCCAGGAACGGACGCAGAATTTCCCGGCGGAAATACAGCCCGGTGTCGCTGTTGAACTTCAGCGCGCCCAGCGTACTGCCGTCTCCGATTTCCTGCCCGTGGTGCCACGGGCCGATCACCAGAAAAACCTTGTCATTGTTGGTGTCTTTGGGCTTGATCGCCTTATAGACTGCCATAGCGCCGTAAATATCTTCCTGGTCCCACAGGCTGTCCACCAGCATTACCGGGACTTTCAGCGGCTGTGCGGCCAGAATCTGGTCCATGGCCTGGTCACGCCAGAACGCGTCATAGCTGGGATGTTCCAGCACCTTGCGCCAGAAGCCCACTTGCTCCAACCCGTGCAGCTTTCCTAGTTCGCCCGCCGACACCGACTGCAGATAAACATCGTAATCATCGAAGTGATCGGTCCACCACTTGGCATCGTTCTTCCGTGTGGCTACCTGCTCAAAAATGTACGGCAGATTCTGCTGACGGAAGGCGCCATTATGAAACCAGTCATCGCCGCGCCAGCCATCCACCATGGGATTCATGGGCACGGCAACCTTGAGCGCCGGATGCGGA
>DATCAX010000419.1:0-4207 GCA_036512375.1 Candidatus Angelobacter sp.
CGCGCGGAATAAATTCTGACGGATCATTGGCATACCGCGAAGACAGCGGCTGAAATACATGGAACAAGCGCCAGTTGCGGACCGTCCAGGGAACCAGGGGGCCCAGACTCGTGACGGCCAAAAGCACACCTGCAAGAACCACCTGCTTCTTGTTTGTTTTGCGAAAAAAAATTACCAGCAGGCCCAGCCCCAGCGCAGGCAGGAGAAGTCCATTATCGGGACGCATAAAGATTCCCGCGGCGCTCCACAGTCCTGCAATAGCGCAGAGCTTGCCCGAGGGCGCGTCCTGTTCCAGCGCTTTCAATCCGCGCACGCCATAGTACAGCGCATGCGCGACACAGCAGATGGCCAGCGTCTCAGACAGCGGAGCAGCAACGTAGCTTGCAGTAAATGGACACAGTGCAGCCAGCAGGTAAGCTGACTTCGCTGCTCGGGCACCCATCAATTCCAAGGCGAGCCCGGCAATTACCAGACAGGTATTGGTATCGATGAGCGCCTGCGCAATCATTACCGCCGTGTAGTGTTCCCGGCCGAAGATCGCGAACATGGCTGCCAGAAAAGCCGGATATCCGGGCAGGCGGATCAACGTGGGACGGATGGCGCCGTTGTCCGTGATCCCGAAAATTCCGTGGTCCAGCCAGTTCCTGGCAATGTCGCCGTATACCCAGGTGTCACCGGCAACGTGTGGATGGCGGAAAACAAAGAAAAGCCGCAACGCCAGGCCGGCAATAGTCACCAGCAGGAAGAAGACCCAGTTGCACCTCAGCAGTTCAATGAGTTTTTTCATGAAGAAGAATGCATAGTGTAACGGCGCATTTCCTCTGGTACAACTGCGTCCGATATCAAGCCAATGCCTGATTGACCTGCCGTGCCCTGCCGCTTACGATAGTTAGTACCACAATCCAGCAATGGCAAAATCCATTTTCTATGATCCCGACCGGAAGCGATGGGGACGCTTACGCATCCTGCTGAGTGTGCTTGGCGCGATCATCAGCAGCTTGGTGCTCTTTTTCATCATCACGGTTTTCGTTCAGTCAGACCCGCTTCCCCGCGTGCTGATGCCCGAACAAAAGCGCAACCTGCGCGCCCTGAAAGAACGCGAGCACCGGCGGCCCAACGCTAAAAACACGCACCGCAAGACCAAGTCTTCGCCGTCGCAGGTGGTCCTGAACACAGATGAAGGTATCCGTGCCGCGTATTACGTTACCTGGGACGCTGCCAGCTTTGTCTCGTTAAAAGAATACTATCCACAAATTGACATACTCTTTCCTGAATGGCTTCACGTGCTCACTCCGGATGGGCATTTGCAGGGATTTGACAGCATCAATCACCCGTTTACGGTCATCGAAAACGGGACGGTACATTCCACTGACGATCGGGTGATGCCCTTTCTGCGGGCTGAGAAAGCGGAAGTCGAAGTCTTTCCGCTGATTAATAATTTTGAGCCAGTCACCAAGCAATGGCTCTCGAGTATTGGTGACTTTCTGATGGACCCTGCGGCGCGGCAGACATTCCGCAAGCAACTTCTGCTTTACCTGAGCAGTGATCGATTTAAAGGTGCGTCCATCGATTTCGAGGAAATTCCGCTGAAAGCCCAGCCCGGGTTTCTGGCTCTTATGCAGGAACTGAGTCAGGACTTGCATGCACGCGGGCTCCGACTCTACGTGAACGTCCCGGTCGCAGATAAAGACTACGATTACCAGCGTCTGGCCGCCGCAGCCGATGGCCTGGTGATCATGAACTATGACCAGCACCAGGTAACCAGCGCTGCTGGACCGGTGGCATCGCAGGATTGGTTCACGTCCAACCTGAAGCAGGCGGTGAAAGACATCCCCAAAACCAAGATCATCTGCGCCATCGGCAGCTATGGATATGACTGGAAGCTTTCCGCCAGAAGCAAACGCGTTTTAAACGTAGATACCAACAACGTGCAGGAATCATGGCTGCACGCGCGTGAATCCAGCGCAGAGATTGAACTCGAGTCCGATTCGCTCAATCCTCATTTCGCCTACATGGAAGACGGTGGTCAGGAGCACCAGGTCTGGTTTCTGGATGCCGTGACAGCGCTGAACCAGATGCGGGCATCGCGTGACCTGGGTATCCGGACCTTTGCGCTGTGGCGGCTGGGATCAGAAGATCGATCACTGTGGAAGATCTGGGACAATCCCACCGAAGCAGGTGCTGAGCAGAAAATCTCGGTAGTTCCTTCCGGTGAAGACGTTGATCGTGAAGGCGATGGCGAGATCCTTTATATCCAACACCAGCCCACCCCAGGGCAGCGAGAGGTCTCGCTTGATTCGGATAAAAAACTTGTTGCGTCGGAAAAAATGACTGTCCTGCCGGAGCCTTACGAGGTCAAGGTATACGGGTGGAAAGAGAAACAAGTGGCCATCACATTTGACGACGGTCCTGACCCAGAATACACGCCTAAGATCCTCGACATCTTGAAGAGGGAAAATGCCACGGGCACATTTTTCCTGATTGGCCTCCAGACGCAAAAATTTCCCGGCCTGGCCAAGCGTATCTATGACGAAGGCCACGGCATCGGCAATCATACGTTCACGCATCCCGACATCAGTGACGTTTCAGCGTGGTACATGAAACATGTGGAATTGCAGCTGACGGAAAAACTATTTGCCAGCAAGATCGGCGTAAAACCACTTTATTTCCGCCCGCCCTATTCCATTGACCAGGATCCTGACGTCGCCGACCAGGTGCGGCCGCTGGAACTCGTCCAGAGTGAAGGCTACATCACGGTGGGCTCTAAGATCGATCCCAACGACTGGAAAAAAGGGCAAAGCGCCTCAGAGATCGTCTCCGCGGTGATGGACCAGGTGCAGCGCGGGGCTACAAAAGGCTGCCGGACGCGTGGCCCTCTTTACTGTGGCAACATTATTCTGCTGCATGATGGTGGCGGCGATCGTACCGCTACTGTAGAGGCTTTGCCCGCGGTGATTGAAGGATTGCGAGGGCGCGGATTCAAGATCGTAAGCGTTGAAGAGCTGCTGGGCAAGACTCGGGCGGAAGTGATGCCGCAACTGACTCCCAATGAAGTGCTGGGCGCGCGGCTGGATGGCTACGTTTTCCTGCTCGGCCAGTGGCTGGCGCAATTCATCGTTTTTGTTTTCTTTATCGGTGACGTTCTGATGAGCGCACGTCTGCTTGGCATTGGGGCCCTGGCGACATTTGATCGCCTGCGGAAACAGGCTCCGGTGGGCGGTCCCGATTACAAGCCTAAAGTTACAGTCATCATCCCGGCATTCAATGAAGAGAAAGTGATCGAGAACACGGTCCGTTCCGCGCTGGCCTCGGACTATCCGAATCTGCGGACGATCGTGGTGGATGACGGCTCCAAAGACGCGACATCCGCCCTGGTGCGGAAAACATTCGCCAAAGAGATTGCTGACGGCCGCGTCCTGCTGCTCACGAAGGCCAATGCAGGAAAAGCGGAAGCGCTGAATCACGCCCTGAAATTTACAACGGATGAAATTTATGTCGGCATCGATGCCGATACGGTGATTGCCCCCAATGCTATTTCCATCCTGGTTCCGCATTTCGCGGACGCGACGATAGCTGCGGTTGCAGGCAATGCGAAAGTTGGAAATCGCGTGAACCTTTGGACACGCTGGCAGGCGCTTGAATACATTACCAGCCAGAATTTCGAGCGTCGCGCTCTCAACGTGTTTGGCGCCGTAAGCGTGGTCCCTGGAGCGATTGGCGCGTGGCGCGTGACCGCGGTTCGCCAAGCCGGCGGCTACCACACTGATACGGTGGCCGAGGACGCGGACTTGACCATGTCTCTGCTGGAAAATGGCTGGCGGGTGGTGAATGAAGATCGTGCTCTAGCCTTTACGGAAGCGCCAACGAATGCGCGCGGGTTGATGCGCCAGCGTTTCCGCTGGTCGTTCGGAATCTTGCAGGCTGTCTGGAAGCATGGCGCTGCTATTCGCCGGCGCAGCCGCCTGGGCTGGATCGCCCTGCCCAACATCATTATTTTCCAGATCATGCTGCCGCTGGTGTCGCCTTTTATCGACATCATGTTTTTGTTTGGTCTGCTGGAATACGCGGCTGCACGGTACTTTCACCCGGAAAGTACAGACGCGAGCAGTATTGAGCGTCTGGCTTTTTACTTTGTGATCTTTCTGGCCATCGATTTCATTGCGTCTGCGCTGGCGTTCCTGCTGGAGCGGCGGGTGGAGGGTACCGG
>DATCAX010000420.1:0-3079 GCA_036512375.1 Candidatus Angelobacter sp.
GGAAAAGTAAACTTTGCAATCACGTTCCGCGTCTCCGGCATGTCGAACAGCAGCACGTCATTGCCATCCGCATAGCAGCCAAAATAGCCATAGACGACTTTGGGCTCAAACCAGCCTTTCGCGATAACTTCTTTCTGCAGCTCAGCAAGTACCGGAATATATTTTTCTTCCACGATCCTCAAATAATCCGCCTGCGACGCTGTCTTCAACTGCCATTGGTTCTTGAACAGCGCCGTGTGGTTGATGTACTTGAAGACTTCGTTCAAGTCGAAATCCCTGCGCACGCGCACGCCATAGAATGGCGGCACAGGTATGTTTGGCGGCGGCTGAACCACAGGCGACCGCTCCGTGCTGGTGGAACTTTCGGCCCCGGCGATCAGCGTTGTCTTGGCGAACTCTTTAACGGTTCGCCCTTCCTGCAAACGCTTTTCACGCGCTCCGTTGGTCGAAGTCAGATCGTCCATCAGGTAAAGGCCGGTAAACGCGTCGTCGGCGTAAAACACAGAGTTTGAGTACTCGCGTCGCAGATCGTCTTCCACGTATTTACGTGTTAGCGCCGCTCCGCCACAGATCACGGGATAGTCCAGCGCCTGTGCCTGCAAGTCCTGGATCACATACTTCATCTCCAGCGTCGACTTCACCAGCAGCCCGCTCAACCCAATAGCATGCGCGCCGTGTTTCTTCGCTGCGGCAATAATTGAATCCGATGGCTGCTTGATTCCCAGGTTCACTACCTTGTAGCCATTGTTGGTGAGAATAATGTCCACCAGGTTCTTGCCGATATCGTGAACATCGCCCTTCACCGTAGCCAGCACCAGCGTTCCTTTCTGGTTGCCTTCTTTCTTTTCCATCTTCGGTTCAAGGTAGGCCACGGCCGTCTTCATCACGCCGGCGGAATCCAGTACCGAAGGCAGCTGCATCTTGCGCGCACCAAAAAGCTCACCCACGGTCTTCATGCCGTCGAGCAAAACGGTGTTGATGATTTCCAGCGGAGAGTATTTGGTCAGAGCATCTTCCAGAATCTGCTCCAGCGTCTGCTTCTGCGCGCCATCTCCGAGCGCCTTTTCGCCGTTGATGATGCACCTCTTCAACTTGTCTTCCACGGACAACGACTCCAGCGGCGCAGCCTCGACTTGCGGCTGCTTATCGAGTCCGGTGAAATGCTGCATGTAAATCTGCAGCGGATCGCCTGCGGATCTGTCGTGATAGATCAGCTTCCGCGCCAGGTCCACTTCGATTTGCGGGATCTTATATAAAGGATAGATTTTGGCGTAGTTCACAATCGCCATATCCAGCCCGTAATCAACAGCTTCCTTCATGAACACGCTGTTCAGCACGCGCCGCGCATAGGTGTTCAGCCCAAACGAGATATTGCTTACGCCCAGGATCGTCTTCACATCCGGCAGTTCTTGTTTAATGCCTTTCAGTGCGTTCAGCGTTTCGATTCCCGCCGTGCGATAGTCATCCTGCCCGGTCGAGATCGGCAGCGTGAGGGCGTCAAAGATCAGGTCCACCGGACGAATCCCGTATTTTTCCGTGGCCAGTTTGAAAATTCTTTTCGCGACAGCGACTTTTTTCTCGGCGGTCAGCGCCATGCCGTCTTCGTCAATGGTCAGCGCGATCACCGCCGCGCCGTACTTCTTCGCCATGGGTAGAACTTTGGACGTGCGCTTCTCACCATCTTCCAGATTGATCGAATTGATGATGGCCTTGCCAGGAATGCGCTTCAGCGCTTCCTCGATCACGTCGGCTTCCGTCGAATCCACCAGCACTGGTGCGGGAACGCGCGTCGCTACTTTTTCCAGAATCGTGCTCATGTAGCGCTTTTCATCTTCGCCCACAATGGCGCAGCACAGGTCCAGCATGTGTGAGCCTTCCGCTACCAGCTTTTTCGCCAGCGCCAGAATGTCGTCATACTTGCCTTCGCGCACCATGTTCTTGAAATGCTCCACCCGCGTGGTGGTATTCATTTCTTCAGCCACGATCAGCGGCTTGGGATCAAGATCGAGTGGGACCGTTGAGTAAGCGCTCGATGCAGATGGTGTGATCTGAACGTCCCGCTTGGCCGGCTCAAGGTTCGCGCATAAATCGGCCACGGCCTTGATGTGAACCGGCGTAGTGCCGCAGCATCCGCCCACAATGCGGACGCCATATTCCGTAATGAACTTCTTGTGCCACTCCGCCAGGCTCTGTGGCGTAAGCCGATAATGCGCCACACCGCCCACGTTCTCCGGCAGCCCCGCGTTCGGCAGGATGGATATTTCCTTGGGCGCATTGTGCGCCAGATAGCGCACCGCATCATTCATCTCTTTCGGACCAGTCGCGCAGTTCAATCCCAGGATTTCGCAATCGAACGGTTCAAGGGCTGTTTCAGCGGCGCCAATTTCCGTACCCAGCAGCATCGTCCCGGATTCCTGCAACGTCACCTGCGCCTGCACAGGAATGCGTTTGCCCCGTTGCTTCATGGCTTCGAACGCCGCAGCTACGGAAACTTTCGTCTGGAGAATGTCCTGGCATGTCTCGATCAGCAGAATGTCAACGCCGCCATCAATCAATCCCAGCGATTGCTCCAGATAGGCGTTGAACATATCGTCATAGCTGATCTGTCCCAGCGAAGGCAGCTTCGTTCCCGGCCCAATTGATCCCGCAACGTACCGTGGCTTGCCATTGCCGGAAAAATCCCGCGCTACTTCGCATGCCAGTTCCGCCGCGCGCTTGTTGATCTCATGGACCTTGTCGGCCAGGTCAAACTCGCCCAGCACAATGCGCGTGCCGCCAAACGTGTTGGTCTCAACCACGTCAGCCCCGGCCTTGAAATAGGCGGCATGTATGTCTTTTATTATGTCAGGCCGGCTCAGCACCAGGACTTCAGAGCAGTTCTCTTTGCCCCAGAAGTCATCCATGGACGGATGGCGTTCCTGTATCTCCGTGCCCATCGCGCCGTCATAGATCACGACGCGCTCGCGAACTGTCTCTAGAAAGGATTTCATTCTTGTTCGGTCAAGACCCATTTAGGGTTCCTGCTCTTAAATATTCTACTTACGTATTTCCCCTGACTCGACTCTTTCACCTTAATCGG
>DATCAX010000421.1:0-3246 GCA_036512375.1 Candidatus Angelobacter sp.
AACAACCTGGCCGTCCACGCGGATGCAGGCGGGCGCGTCGGTGACCAGGATCAGGTCGCTGCCACGCCCCTCCACAAGCTGGGCGAGCCATCGGTTAAGTTCGGTGAGAGAAGAGTCAGTCATTGATGCAAAGCAAAATCTACCACGGAGACACGGAGGCACGGAGAAAACCTTACCGCGGACTAACCGGGAATATCGGGTGATCGAAGCCAAAACCTTACCGCTGATGAACGCGGATAACGCTGATCGGAAAAGCAGCCTGAAGCCTGCATCCATCAATAGACTTCGCCCCCCGTTCCACCGATCACCCGCGATCACTGATCTATTTGGGCTCTTTCAGCTTGAGCTTGGCCTTGTTCTCTTCGAGGAAGGCGCGGAGATTGTCCGTCTGGTCAAGCAGCCGGGTCCATTGCTCAAAATAGAGCGTAACGGGGAAACGTCCCAGGCCATAGACGCTCACGCCGCCTTTTTCACTGACGCGGAATTCCAGCGATCCGGTGCGCCGTGCGGCCTGCTTCTCCAGTTCCGCGAGACGAGCTTTCATTTCTTCATATGTCGGTTCTGCCATGTGGTGACCTCTGGGGGATTTTACAACAATTCAACTATGACAGAATCCTGCAGCAAAAGCTGAAGATCAGCACTAATCTATGAGAGGGACAGGATATCTTGGAAAATTACAACGCAAAAGAAGTGATTGACCGGCTACGCTCAGAATTATGCGCGGTCGATGTAACTCACGCAGGACTGCGATCATTCGCAGACATGCCTGTAATGACCCATGCATTTTTTCCAGGCGGGAACGGCCTTTACGAAGGTCTGGAAGCGAAACTATTCCCTTATGGTGGGACATTGATTCTGGGTTCGAATTTTGGATGTGTCGAGAAATTCATTGATGCTAACGGAGTGCCACTAGAAAATGATGAGCGTGATAACCCTACGTGGCGGTCGTTGCTAAAGCGGCTAAGAGGTGCAAACATCAAACGGGAGAAGTGTTTTTTCACTAATGCATGGCCATTCCTCCACGAGGGAAGTAGCAATTTAAATACTGTTATTAAGACTTGGTTATGCGATCAAATATTGATGAGTTCATGCGCCAAGTTTTTTGAATATGCCTACGCAATAACGAAGCCACGGCTCATCATCGCATTAGGGAAAGGCCCAGCCGCATTTCTAAGTTATATCTGGCCAGAGGAACTTGGCCCGTGGAGAAAATATCCGGTGCAAAATCTGAACGATTTGCCAATGGCTAGCGTTTGTCTTCAAGAACAAAGAGCGATTTGCGTTGCGATTACGCATCCTTCAATGGCCCACAATGCAAAACGCAGACGACCACCTTATAGCGGCGAGGATGGTGAAATTCAGCTTCTTATTGAAGCGAGATTGGAGGGTGAGCGCATCAGCAACGAATAAAGCTTACCCACACTTCCGGCTTCGCATGCGCTTGCCTGAGGGTGGGCTAAACTTCTGGTCGCGCCTCCAGCGCTTAGACTCGGCGGTGAGTTCTCACCCTAGCGCGATGGCCAGTGCCAGGAAGGCTGACTCAGCAGGCTGGTTCCGATAATAGCCGTCTCGCCAAATTTTTTTTCGAGCATGATTGCGTTGCAACCTGACTGTTCCGCGAGTGCGGAGATGAGCCGAGGGGCATGAGTAACAATAACAATCTGAGATTTCTCTGACGCCCGCGCAATCAGCCGTGCCAGGGGACCGAGGAGGTCTGGATGCAAACTCGTTTCCGGTTCGTTCAGTACCATTACCTCTGGCGGTCTTGGCGTTAAAAGCGCAGCAATCCAAAGCAGGTAGCGCAGTGTTCCGTCCGAGAGCTCGGCAGTCCCGAGGGGGCGAAGCAGGCCGTGTTGGGCCATAACCAGCCCGAATCGCCCGCTAATATTTTCGACGGAGAGCTGGCTGCCCGGAAAGGCGTCTTCAACAGATGCGCGGAGCGTGTTGGCGTCCCCAACTTCGCGGATCGTTTGAATAGCGGCGGCAAGGTCGGCCCCATCATTGCCTAGCACCGGTGTGTGGGTGCCAATCTGAGGCCAGCGCACTGGTGAATCCGCGTCTGTGCGAAAGTGGTCATAGAACCGCCATGCGCGAATCGATTCGCGCAGCTTCATCATTTCAGGAGCATTTCTCGGGTCGGCAACGTGGGTCATCATACTGTCGAACCCGGAAAGACGGTCAGTGACGATTTTCCAACTTTCATCCTCGGCGCGAATCTGGACCACGGGACCGCGACGGTCCACCAACATTGTGGATGGACGAAGCACAGGGCCGTGCCATACGCATTCGCGCTTGATTTCAGGATCGAGACTGAACGCGGATTTTCCGGGACTTGGCAAGCCCATATCGATCAGATAGCCAAAGTCGTCACTGGCAAAACCCATGCGGAGATTCACGGGATGCTTGCGCCGAGTGCCTTCTACAGGATGCTCGCCTTGCCGCACCGCACGCGAGATCGATTCTGGACCAGCCCACAGCGTGGACTGGAGTCCACCCTCACGCGCCAATGACGGGACAATCCTTCCCTGAGAGATATCGGCAAGTAGCCGCAGGGCGCGATACAGGTTTGATTTGCCACTCCCGTTCGCTCCGGTGATGACGTTGAGGCGTTGCAGAGGGATGACAAGATTGCGAAGAGAGCGGTAGTTGGAGATGGCCAGCGTGGATAGCATTTGGCGACAGTACTTTGAGGCAGCAGCTACAATTTATCAGACTTGTAATCGTATGTGTCGCACCTACGGCGCTTGATCTCCAATTGCAGCCTACCCACACTTCCGGCTTCGCGTGCGCTCGCCTCAGTGTGGGCTCAATAATTTCGCGCCAGTCGGCGCTCGGCCTCGATCAAGGGGAAGCGTCGGCTTGGCTGACGCGAGGCGGCAGCGGAGCAGGTCCCTCGCCCTTCGCGCCACGACTTTGGAAGACCACGATTGTCTTGTGCGCTACGGCTCGGGATGGCAGGTTGTTGGAATCGGCACTTGGCAATCGGCAATCAGCATTCAAGCCGTCAGCCTTGCGGGAAATCATCTGAGAAGGCGGATGGCACCAGCGCTAAAGCGCGGTAAAGAGGCAATCCTTTTCGCGGCATAAATGGCCGCTCTTCCACCAACACAGCCGGGGGCGCCTCCACCCCACCACGTGGAAAGCTCGCGCGGCGGGGACCCCGGGCTGTGCTCCACATTTCAAGACACAGCCGGGGGCGGCTGTGCCACACAAGCCTTCCGGTCAAAACATAGCCGCGACGGCCTG
>DATCAX010000422.1:0-3856 GCA_036512375.1 Candidatus Angelobacter sp.
GAACCCGCACGAGCGCCGCCACTGCAATGACTGGTTGTACCAGACGCAGCGTGTGTCCAGGCAGATGTTGCCGCCCAGCGTTCCCATGTTGCGCAAAATGGGCGACGCTACGGTCATCGCGGCTTCATGCAGCACGCGGTAGCTGCGCCGTATGTATTCCGAATCTTCAATCGCGGAAAGTGGCGTGAGCGCGCCAATCTCCACGCCTGCTCCAGAACGCACGTGAATTCCCTGGATCTCTTCAATCCCTCGAATGTCCATCACGTACGGAGGCGTAAACAGCTTCTGCTTCATCGACGGCAACAGGTCTGTGCCGCCCGCGAGGATCGCCAGTTCACTGCCGTGACGCGCCAGGTAATCGACAGCCTGCCGCAACGACCGAGGACGCAGAAATTTGAACGAAGGAAGACTCAATCGTCACCTGCCACAGGCTCTGCCTGATGTACACGCCTTGACGGATCATCCGCATGCCTCTGCGGTCCCTTGCCCTTGAACCACAATGATCCACCGTGCTCGCGGAACGTAGTCGGCGCCACGGGATCAGCCCCACGCGTCATCTCCAGCGCCTTCTTCTCTGAGTGCTTTGCCTTCAGCGCAGCCAGCACGCGCTCAGGCGTAAACGGCGCTTCGCGCAGCCGCACGCCCACGGCATCATAAATCGCATTCGCGATCGCGGGGATCGTCGCCGCCAATGATCCTTCGCTGGCTTCCTTCGCGCCGAACGGCCCTTCCGGATCGATTGACTCCACAATGATCGCCTCGATTTCAGGTGACTCAGTGGCCGAAGGTGATTTGTATTCCAGCATGCCCGGATTCATCAGCAGGCCATCTTTCCATACCATTTCTTCCTGCATCGCCTGGCCCAGCCCCATCCATACTGAGCCGATGATCTGGCCTTCGACTGAAACCGGATTCAGCGCGCGCCCGCAATCATGCGCCGCCCAGACTTTGTGGACGGTAACCTCGCCTGTCTCTTCGTCCACCGTAACCTCTGCCACCTGCGCCGAATACGAATACGCGGGTGACGGTCCCACGCCCGCGCCTTTGAACGCGCCGCCACGCGCGTCTTTGGGCGGAGCGTATGATCCTGTGCCCGTAAGCGCGCCGGTGAAATCGATGGCCGAGACCACGGCTTCTTCAAAACTCATGCTGTCCTTGGGGCCTTCTTCTTTGCGCTTTTGCTGCAATGATCCACGCAGAGTCTGACCTTCCACGCGCCCACTCACTTCTCTTACGCTTCCGCGCGGCGCATCAATCTTCTCCAGTATCTGCTCGGCATGCGCGCCATTCGAGGCAGGCTCGGCGGTTCCTCGCTTCCACACGCGATCATCGCGCATCATCACGTCTTCAGGTGCGCAATTCATCTTCACCGCCGCCGCGGCAGCTATCTTCTTTCTCACATCCTGCGCCGACCGCAGAGACGCATTGCCGTTCATGAACGTCACGCGGCTGGAATACGATCCAATATCGATCGGCGTCAAGTCGGTGTCGGCGGCGATAATTCTTATCCGTCCCAAACCGATGCCCAGCACCTCCGCCACAATCTGCGCCACCATCGTGTCCGAACCCTGTCCAATATCTGAGGCTCCGGTATAAACCACCACGCCGCCATCGCGATCAATCTTGATATTCACCGTCGAATGCGGCATGTCTGAGCGGATAATGCTGTTGGCCGCGCCGCTCACATAATGGCTGCATGCCATGCCCATGCCGCGTGCCGGTGGCAGCTTGCTGCGGCGTGTGTGCCAGCCAGAGCGCGCTACAACTTGGTCAATGCACTCCGGCAGTCCGTAACTCTGCACGCGCAAGTTGTTCACCGTAATGCAGGGCGGCTTCAGCAGGTTGACGCGGCGAATCTCTGCCGGATCGATATCCAGCTTTGCCGCAATTTCATCCAGTTGACTCTCAAAAGCAAATCGAACGTTCACCGTTCCATGTCCGCGCATCGCCCCGCAGGCCGGCTTGTTGGTCAGCACGCGATAGCCGTCATACTTGATATTGGGAATGTCATACAGCGCACCCAGCAACGCGCCGGAATACAGGATCGTAACCACGCCATAAGAGCAGTAAGCGCCGCCATCCTGAATCACCTTTGCCGCGACCGACGTCAGGCGGCCATCTTTTTTTGCGCCGACTTTCATATCAATGATCGTGCGCGGCCGCCCTCGATGCGCCCAGAAAACTTCTTCACGCGTGTAAGTGATTTTCACTGGCGCTTTGGCCTTGCGCGCCGCCACCGCCGCAATAATCTCCAGCGGTATTACTTCACTCTTGCCGCCAAACCCGCCGCCTACCAGCGGCTTGATCACGCGTATCTGCTGCATCGGCATTTCCAGCACAATAGAGAGCTTGTGCTGCAGATAATACGGAACCTGCGTTGACGACCACACGGTCAGCCGTCCCGGCTGCCCGCTCTGTGAATCAATTTCAATCGATGCCAGCGTGCAATGCGGCTCCATCGCCGCATGCGTCACTTCTCCGGCAATGTAGCGATGCTCCGCCACCACGTCAGACTCGGCAAACCCCTTCTCCGGATCGCCGAATACATGGTGATAATCTTTTTCAATATTGTTGGGCCGCTGCGGATGGATCCAGTCCTTCTCCGCCTTCATCGAGTCTTCCGGATCAAACCACGCCGGCAACTGCTCGTACTCGACTTCAATCAGTTCCAGCGCCTGCTCCGCAATCGACTCTGAAGTTGCGACGACGCAAGCCACGTTGTCGCCTACGTAACGCACCTTCTCAACGGCCAGCGCCGTTTCGTCATGCCCGACTGGCAGAATGCCGTATTTGTTCGGCGCATCCGGGCCGATGACAACGCAGACCACGCCCTCAACTGCTTCAGCTTTCGAAAAATTAATGCTCTTGATCCTTGCGTGCGGATACGGTGAATGCAGGATTTTGCCTGTCAGCATCCCGGGCAGTGACAGGTCGTCGGTATATTTGCCCTGCCCCGTGGTCTTGCCCGCCGAGTCGACCAGCGCAACGCGTTTCCCGATGATGGAAAATTCAGTCATATTTTTCTACAATCCCGAACGAAATGAGGGAGCCCTGTCGCCCAACCACCTCTTTGCGACCGTCCAACGTGCTCTTACCGTCATCCTTGAGGTGTTTCCAACCGAGCGTAACGCCCCCTTTTGCGTCTATCGGGCAGCACATGCCTGAAGAAATAAATGAGTTTGCTCCAGCCCGTATTCTCCAACATCAACAATGCTCCCCACAGTTTGCTATTGCTACCTTTGTAGCGGCTTTTCCAATGCCAAACTGTGATCAAAATTGCATGGAAGACGACAGGCAAAACCAAAAGCATGCCTGTAACAGCCAGGCCCGCGCCTCCACCCCCTTTTCCCACGAAGAACGCCAAGGCAAGCAATAGCAATCCTCCGAGCGAGAGCCAACCGAAGACTACCAACAATTCAAACTGAACGTCATCCCAGAAATCCTCGTTTCTGTTCTGTTGCTGGCTCATTGGCCGGCCCCCTTCCTTGCGAGCGCTTTTCTCGATCACCAGATCACCCGATCTTGTGGGCCTGCTCCGCTTCAATCGCTGCTTTGATCGCCTGGTACATCTGCGTGTAGCCGGTGCAGCGGCACAGGTTCCCGCTCAGCGCGTGCTTGATCTCTTCTTCACTCGGCTCGGGATTGCGGTCCAGCAGTGCCTTCACCGTAACCATGAAGCCCGGTGTGCAGAAACCGCACTGTGCTCCGCCCCAGTCGCCATAGGCTTTTTGGATGGCCGCAAGCGCGCCGTGATCAGCAATGCCTTCAACCGTCGTGATGTCCGGCCCGTCGTCTTCGTCCGACGCGCAACTCATGGCCAGCATGGTGCAACTGAGTGTGGGCACTCCATCCACCA
>DATCAX010000423.1:0-2078 GCA_036512375.1 Candidatus Angelobacter sp.
GAGCAGCGGCTGGTTCTGGTCAACGCATATTCCGCACGGGCTGAAGTCGCGCGGCGTGGTGCCTCCGATCAGGTGTTTCAGAGCGCCCGCCATTGCAACCCAGCGGAAAATCCTGCCGCCGTTTTCATCCACCTCTTCCACGCTGACGCCGACCGTATCAGCCGCGCAGAGATTCAAGGCAATCTCCACCAGTCTTTGCAGAAGCTTGTCCGGATCGTCCGCCAGGTGGCTTGCCAGGTCGCGAAAAGCGGCATTTTCTTTTTCTGCATCGATATACCGGGATGCGCGCTGCTCTAGCTGCGGTGTAATGACCACGTGCTCGTAGTCCATTGCCGCCATTCTTCGTTGTTCGGTACTCATATTGTCCCTTCTGGCCAGGGAGCCCACGAAGAGCGTAGTCGTAGCGGCAGGGGTTAGCGCCTGTCAGAACGACTAAATTGTGAGGCTACGCTAATGTTGGCGTAGCTGTAAGAGTATCAATCGATAAAGCAGTGCTGCTGTCACGTTTTGCACACGCCGTCAGAGAGCAAATGCGTCTTCCAAAAGGCCCGCCAACGCACGAGTCCGTGCCAACTGGACACAGAAGATCTGACGGGTTGCAAAACTTTGCGAATCGCCAAATTCTTTGCTTTGAAAACCAGAATCTCTCTTGACACCAGAAACCCGCAAGTCCATACTTCTCAACAATCAAGACTAAGGTAAATACCGGAGGCGCGCCCAAGCACCCCCTCTCCGACGGGAAACCCAGGCAGTTTAGCCTTCACCGGCTACGTTACGCATTTTAAATAAGAAGGTTTGCTGTATGACTTGCTCAAGGGCTCTGCGGCCGCTCTTCGCGGCTATGATGTACTTTTTTGTGCTTTTTGCCTCCGCTCAAAACCCCTCGGCCGGCGCCAATGTGAATATGGTTTCTGGCACGGACTGGACAACCGGCGATCCATTCCTGCAGCGTCAAAATGAGCCGTCTTCCGCTGTGTCCACGCGGAACCCTTTGCACTTGCTGGCCGGAGCGAATGACTATCGCACCGTAGACCTTCCGGGACTTCTGGGAATCGATGAGCGAGGCGACGCGTGGCTTGGTATCTTCAAATCGTTTGATGGCGGACAAACCTGGCAGAGCACCCTGCTTCCCGGATATCCCCTGGACTCCTCTTCTGATGGCTTGGCTTCGCCACTCCGCGGCTTTCAGGCTGGCGCAGATCCCGCCGTGCGTGCGGGAACCAATGGTCTTTTCTATTACAGCGGAATTGCCTTTAATCGCGGTACCAACGCGCTGGGTGCTGTATTTGTCGCGCGCTTTATTGATAATGACAATCGCGAAAATGGCGATGCCACTCGCACCCAGGGCGCCATCACCAACGTGACGCCCGCTGACTCGATCCGCTATCTGGGAGAGACAGTTGTTGCCCGTGGCAGTTCAACACAATTTCTTGATAAGCCCTGGCTGGCCGTGGACGTTCCGCGCGGAACGGCAACCTGCACTATCAACTTCACCAATCCTGATGGTTCCGCGGGCAGCGAGATTGTGCCCGCCGGCGCGTTGTTTGTGAGCTATACCGCCTTTGGCGGCACGACGACGGTGAGCGAAAGCGGAAAAAGCAGTGGAGACGGCAGCGGCCGCGACGATAGTGACGACGATGAGGGCAATCCCAACAATACGAAGATCGCGTTTGCCCGCTCCGCCGATTGCGGAAAGACATTCAGCCTTCCTATAAGAATCGCCGGTGGCGCAATCAACCAGGGTTCCGTTGCCGTCGTGGATCCCAGCAGCGCAGGTAAAACCGCAGCTACTGTTTACGTTGCCTGGAGACGCTTTGCCGACACGTTCCATCGCGGCGGAATCGCCATCGCCAAGTCCATCGATGGCGGCGTAACTTTTGCCAGTCCCGTTGACGTAGTGACTTTTCCTCTTGCATGTCTCGCTACGCCCACTGGCACAGGCTGCCCTATCGATCAAGGCCTCAGCCTCGGCGGCGGATCATTCCGCACCAACACATATCCAACCATGGCCGTGGACGATAGCGGGCGCGTGTATGTTTCATGGTCGCAACGCCAGGGCAATGGCGATGCGCGCATCA
>DATCAX010000424.1:0-4614 GCA_036512375.1 Candidatus Angelobacter sp.
CGACATTCGGCACGGAAAGCAATTGCGCATAGCTGCGCACGATCTCCGCTTCGTGCTGCTGGCGGTATTCGCGAACCAGGTCGCGCACCGCTATTGGAGAACGATCTTGCGCTGCGGCCAGTCCGGCAGCAACAGATAGGACTGCCGCCATCAATGCCCATCGATTGTGTTTCAGCATGGGTGTAATGATAAAGCAGCCAGTTTGAAACTCCGAAGGGCTCTTACTTCTTCTTGCCAGCCTTCTTAGCTGGAGCAGGTTTTTTCTTGGGCGCAGCCTTCTTTGCCACGGGCTTTTTAGCCACGGGCTTTTTAGCCACGGGCTTTGTTGGATGGGCTTTTGCCGCAGGTTTCGCAGGAGAAGCCTTTGCCGGTATAGCAACTTTCTTTGCCGAAGCGGGAGGCGCCGGTGCGGCTTTCTTCGCCGCTGCTGGAGGCGCAGCAACAGCCTTTAGCTTGGCTGCCGCTGCAGGCTGCTTGCCTTGAGCAACAGGTACCGCCGCAATCGGTGCAGCCGCGGCTTCTGCCGGGGCGGGCGCGGGTGTGCCGGCCAAAGCGTTTTTGGGCTTGCGTCCACGCTTCTTGGGAACTTGATCTCCAGGCGCGCCGGGTACAACTTCCTTCTTAGCTCGTCCGCGACGCATTGGTGGCGGTGGTGGCGGCGGCTCCGGCGGAGAATATGGCTCCAGGAACTTCACGATTTCCGTGTGCGAACGAAGCTTGTTATCCAGCAACATCAGGAAAGCTTCGTCCTGTATTTTTTTGTACTCCGGATGCTCCGGCGTAATGCGCATCTCCGCCATTTCCGGGAACGGCAGTTTCTGCCGGACCAGCGGCCATTTGGTCAGGAAGTTCTTGATCTTCTGCTCGACGGCCGAAGCCCGCGGCGTGATGGCATTGAACAGCAGCGCATCCGGGCGGTTCGTCATCAGGAACGTCCAGGTCTGCGACGGCAAAGCCAGATCGCGCGCCATTAGCTTCTTGGCAAAATCCTTGGCATCGTCCTCAACATGTTTCCAGCGCTCGACAAAACCTTTGTTGACGATCTGCTTCTGCATCGCCGCAATATCTTTATCGCCCAGCTTGCGCGTAAGGAAGTGCATCACGATGGCGCTGGCGTCCGGGTTCACGCCCACTTCCTGCAACTGCTGCTTGACCTTGAATACCTGGTTCAGCCCTGCAGAATCCACCTTCGCCACGGAGAAGTGCGGCACCAGTACTTTGAGCCATCCTTCTTTCTCCAGGGCCTTCAGAACTTCAATGGGATTATCTTCATGCGCCATCTGCTCGATCTCATGGCCCACGGCGCGGTCGGAAATGTTTTCAATGTAGTTGTTTTCCTTGGCCGCATCGTAACGCGCCTGGGTGCGTTCTTCCAGAGTCCAGTGAAAGCGGCAGGCCAGACGGGTGGCGCGAATCAGGCGCGACGGTTCTTCATAAAAGGCGTAGTTATGCAGAACTCGCAGTACCTTGGCTTCGATATCGGCCACGCCATTGAAAGGATCTGTGAGCAGGCCGCGCGAACCGGGGTTTAGCGAGAGCGCCATGGCGTTGACGGTGAAGTCGCGGCGGCGCATGTCGTCATAAATTGTTCCCGGAGTAACTTCAACCGGCTTGCCCGGCTTGTCATACCGTTCTGAGCGGGCGCTAGTAACTTCTGCGCGGACATTACCCGGCAGCAGAAGCATGAGCGTGCGCGTACCTTCGTCCGTGGCTTCCAGAACGGCCCCGGCTTTTTCAAAGTCCTTTTGCAGCTTGAGCGCGTTGCCCTGCACAGAGAAGTCAAGATCGCGAATAATGAAGCCGCTGATAATGTCGCGGACCGCGCCCCCGGTCAGGTAAATGTTCATGTCGTGGGCACGGGCGACATCGGTCACCAGCGCTACTGCCCGCTGCTGGTCCGGCGTAAGCCGGGTTTCCATGAGGTAAATAAAGTCAGCCATCAGTGAAGGAACACACCATTGCCCTCCCGGCCCCCGGCCGGGTGGGCTAACCGATTCTCCCAGTTTTCCGTAAGTTGCACTTTATACAAGAGTTAGACGGCTACTGCAGGGACTATGACAAACTCGAAACATTATCACAAAGGTTAACCTTTTGGCTACCCCAATGAGCGGAAAGGTGTGATGACGTGTTTGATGCCCCCGTAAACAGTGCGAGAATCAATGGATTATGGCATCAAGCCACAAAAAGGTGATCGTACGCAAAATGGGACGCGATTCCATCAGCGGATACGTTTCACCCGCCAATTTTGTGGTTGAAGGCAAGCTCGAACTGTTGAATCCCTCCGGCAAAGTGATGCTGATTGACCTGGGGGAAGTCAAAAGCGTGGACTTCGTTCGCGATTTCAGTGACACCGCGGCCACCGGACGCAAGACCTTTACCACTCGTCCGCGCACCGATGGACTCTGGGTGCGGCTCAAGTTCATCGACAATGACGTTCAGGAAGGCCTGATGGGCAATGATCTTACCCAGGTCATACCTGAAGGGTTTCTCATTACACCGCCCGATACACGGGGCAACACGCAAAGGGTCTTCGTTCCCCGCACCGCTCTGCTGGAGTTGAATGTGCTGGCGGTTATCGGGCGTCCGGAATCCCACAAGAAAACCGCGGAAGATATTCGACAGGAAAAGTTGTTCATTGAATCGTAACCATGAGTCGTAACGATTTTGCTCCGTCCTTGCCCTTCTTCCCGTTACAATCACGCCTTTAGGGAAGTTTTTTCATCAGGATCCATTGGTTATGAAGCTCAAAGAACTTGCGGGCAAGCTGGGCGCCAGGCTTGATCCGCCGGACGCGGACGCTGAAATCAGCAGCGTCGGCTCCATCGAGTCCGCGCTGCCCGGACAGATTACGTTTGCTGTTAGCGCGAAGTTCGCGCCGCTAGCGAAAACCAGCAAAGCGTCTGCTCTTATCGTCGACGAAAAATTTCCAGCGCTGGAAAAGCCGACTCTGCGCACTCCCAATCCCCAATTTGCTTACGCTCGCGCTGTTGAGCTGCTTCATGCTCTGCCAAAAGAAAAGCGTGGCATTCACCCCACAGCGGTCATTGATCCTTCGGCGCGGATCGGGGCTGATGCATCGATCGGCGCTTGCGTGGTGATTGGCGCTGACGTGGAAATCGGGGAAGGCTGCACCCTGCTGCCTCAGGTGGTGATCTACCGCGGCGTTCAGATCGGCAAAAACTTTTTTGCGCACGCGCACGTCTCCATCCGCGAAAACTGCGCGATTGGCGACAATGTGCTGCTGCACAATGGCGTCGTCATCGGGTCAGATGGCTTCGGCTTCGCCAAGGACGATAGTGGCAACTGGTACAAGATCCCGCAGACAGGGCGCGTGGTGATTGAAGACCATGTGGAGATTCAGGCCAACTCCTGCGTGGACCGCGCCAGCCTGGGTGAAACCCGCATCGGCCGCAACACAAAGATCGATAATCTTTCCCAGGTGGCGCATAACTGCGTGGTCGGAGAAAATTCCATGTTGTGCGCCCAGGTCGGACTGGCGGGATCCACCGAGATGGGCAAGAACGTAATTCTCGCCGGGCAGGTGGGCGTGGCCGGGCACTGCAAGATTGGTGACGGCGTGATTGTGACCGCGCAGAGCGGCACGCATGGTGATATCCCAGCCGGCTCGATGATGAGTGGCACACCTGCGTTTGATCACAAGCAATGGCTGCGTAGCGTGACGGCATTTATGAAACTGCCGGAAATGGCACGCGCCATTCGCGGTAAAGGTACGAAAGAACAATGACGGACGTCCGCACAGAGAAAAAACCAATTCGCGTGCTCCTGCTCGACGACAGCCATGACAACCTGATCCTGCGCTCCGCAATCTTGCGCAACAACGGGTATGAGGCCGTCAGCTCGGCCTCGGTCGAAGAAGCTGAAACGCATCTGGGAGAAATTGACATCGCGGTGCTCGACTATCACCTTGGGGCGGGCAAGTTCGGCACGGAAGTAGCGCAGTCGCTGCGTGACAAGCGCCCTGAAGTCCCCATCATTATTCTTTCCGCTACTTTGGAAAGAAAATTTGGCGGCGTGGAAGACATGCATCTGCTCAAAGGCTACAGCTCAGTGGACGACCTGCTGGGGGCGTTGCGCTCTTTTGAGGCCAAGCGCCGGGGCAAGCCCGTGGTGGTGGACGCGCGTGACTTTTTCTATTCGCGCATCGCCATGGCCATGGGCGATGACATTGTCCTGGAAATTCTGGACCGCGACGGCGTCTGGCAGTACGTAAACGAATTCTTCGCCCGTCTTTATGACAGGAAGCGCACCTGGTTTTCCGGCAAGAACCGTTTTGAGGAGTTCCCCGAGCTCAGCGCCGAATGGAAAGACATCATACGCACCGTGGCTGACACCCGCGAAACCTACGTTGACCGCAGCTTCCGCTGTCTGCCCCACCTGCCCAAGAAAAAGAGCCGCTGGAACTGGAACATCCTGGTCTTCCCCTTGAAACTGCATGACAACCGCAACGGCGCGGTGCTGGCCGCGCGCGTGATTGAAAAGAAATGAGAAGAAATAAGAGCTGATGAAATCTTTTCGCGCCTCTGCACTCCTCATCATCTTGTTCGCGCTCGCAGGCTGCCAGGCCCATGTCGTCAAAATCAGCCTGACCAACAC
>DATCAX010000425.1:0-2866 GCA_036512375.1 Candidatus Angelobacter sp.
CAGCCTCATGAAAAGCTCGCGGCCATACAGGATTTGCAGGCGGCGCACAAGACCGTGGCCATGGTTGGCGATGGCATCAATGACGCTCCTGCACTGGCGCAGGCTGATGTGGGAATCGCCATGGGCTCAGGCACCGATGTAGCGCGCGAGAGTGCCGACGTTGTCCTGATTGGCAACAATCTCTTGAAATTGCGAGATGCTTTGCGCATCGCAAGAAGTTGCCGCCGCATCATTTATCAGAATTTTTACGGCACATTGGCGATCGACCTGGTGGGAATAGTTCTTGCCGCCTATGGGTTCCTTACGCCGCTGCTGGCCGCTCTGATTCACGTCACATCTGAACTCGCTTTCATTCTGAATTCCACCAGGCTCCTGCCGGCCAGGCAGGCAGATGTTCCTACTCCCGCCGAGAAGTTGGCCCAAGCGGCTTAGAGGCTCAGACCATGGCGAAGGGCTCTCCGACCCACATCTCGTCGACTAATTTCTGGCGGGGAAGTCGCCACCGTGCTCAAAGATCGAAGAGCTCTTTCAGGGTCAGCTGGCGCGAATATTACGCGATGCTAATTTACGCAATTTTCATGGTGATTGCGATCTTGGTAGGCATGTACGTGGGTTGGTGGTCGCTGGTACGAGAAGAAGAGGAGACACAGCCGCCTGCTAAACACTCATTCTGAGGTTAGCCATCTGCGCTCAAAAGTCATTTGAGATAGGAGCGGACCAGTTCAATCAGTTCTTCAGCGCCCTGCCGTTCATCCGTAGTCGCTTTAGGACTGAGAACATGGTGCCGAACGTGGCCTTCGATGACCTCATTCATCAATCCGTTAATAGCCCCGCGTGTCGCCGCAATCAATTGCAGCAGATCTGAGCACTCGTGCTCCGCATTCAATGTGTTTTCAATGGCTTCAACCTGCCCCCTGATGCGCCGGACGCGGGCCAGCAGTTTGCCTTTTGATTCTCTCGTATGTCCCATACTCCCCCTAAGTATATTACTTGTGCTATGATTGCGCAGCATTTACTTAACCCGTCTTCAACAATCAGAGTAATGCGGTCTAATCAAGATTTTGGCGTGAGATCATCGCAAGCCAATTACGCGCATGCAGTCCCAGCCCGGAGCTGGGTGGTAGTTGTATGCCTTCTTCTTCTCTCCATCTCAGCGGCTGCCCAGACGCACTTTCACGCCGACGAGCTTGCGGCCACCGCCAACCAATGCCCCATTTGTCACGTAGCACACTCTTCCATCCAGGTCACATTAGTGGTGGAGCCAGACCGCGCACTTGCTATCACTGACTTCGTCTGCACAGCGCCGGCCCCAGACCGAAAGTCGAACTTCGAATTGTCCTGGCATCTTTCTCGTCCCCCGCCTAAAGCATAGTTTTTCTCTCTCCAATTCAATCTAAAAAGCCCACATCCCAGCCCCATTTTGGAGGAGCTATGCGTATTTCCATGAAAGCCGTTCTGTTATTCTCATCCGTTACATTTATCGCAGTTGTATTCCTGTTCTGCTTCCGGGCCTCAGCTCAGACTTCCAGCGGAACGATTCAGGGAGTGGTTACCGATCCCAGCAATGCAGTAATTGCCGGTGCAACAGTCCAGATTCACAATCCTGTCAGCGGCTACGACAGAACAGTGACTACCGATGGCAGCGGCAGGTTCAGCCTGCCAAATGTACCTTTCAATCCTTACCATCTCACAGTCACCGGTAAGGGATTTGCCGCGACCTCGCAGGATGTGGATGTACGTTCGGTAGTGCCCGTGAACCTTAGCGTTGGTTTGAAAGTGACGGGCTCCACTGAAACCGTTACGGTGGAGGCCGGAGGGGCAGACCTCCTCGAAGCCGACACGACCTTTCACACGGACGTAGATCGCGGCCTCTTTGACAAGGTACCGCTGGAAAGTGCGTCCTCATCGGTAAGTTCGCTCGTCACGCTGGTCACGCCCGGAGTTGCCGCAGATTCCAACGGGCTTTTCCATGGAATGGGCGACCATGCGGAAAATTCCTTCTCCGTCGACGGTCAGCCAATCACCGATCAGCAGAGCAAAATCTTCTCTAACCAGATTCCTGCTGATTCCATTCAGTCTCTGGAGGTCATCGACGGCGCACCGCCTGCCGAATTCGGCGAGAAGGCGAGCCTCGTAATCAATGTTACGACACGTTCTGGCCAGGGAGTGACCACACCGCACGGTGCTTTCACTACCTCCTACGGTAGTTTTGGCACTTCCAGCGAGGGATTTAATCTTGCTTACGGGAATGACAAATGGGGAAATTTCATCTCCGTTAACGGATTGAACAGCGGTCGCTTTCTTGATCCGCCAGAGTCAACCGTGATGCATGCCAAGGGAAATGAAGAAAACCTATTCGACCGTGTGGACTTTCAACTCTCTCAGGCCAACTCTCTCCACCTGAATCTGGGATTCACCCGCTCCTGGTTTCAAACGCCGAATACTTTTGACCAGCAAAACGGGACTGCCTGGTCGGGGCTTGTGGTCAACAATGGCGGCCTTGGTCCTAATGGAGTTCCTATCGGACCGGCAGACCAGCGATCTCAGATCAGGACTTTCAATATTGCTCCGACATTTACTCATCTGCTTAATTCCAACACAGTCTTAACGGTGGGCGCTTTCTTGAGACATGACCAGTTCAACTATTATCCCAGCGGCAATCCCTTCGCGGATCTAGCCCCAGGTCTTCAGCAGGAGACGTTGACACAGGACCGAAGGCTCACGAATGCTGGAGTACGCTCCGATATTTCTTATGTAAAAGGCATTCACAACCTGAAGGGGGGCGCCACGTATCAACAGACTTTCCTCAGCGAGAAAGACCGCTTTGGCATTGTTGACCCCACGTTGAATGCAGTTTGCCTCAATG
>DATCAX010000426.1:0-6868 GCA_036512375.1 Candidatus Angelobacter sp.
GTCAGTTAATGAAGGTATAGCACGGTAAAGCATAAACTTAACACCGCGGTCATAATTCCTGGTAGATAGCGACAATATTTCGATTATTACTATTGGAAGCGTTGCCGTATTTTGATCTTCTTTCAAAGTCTTCACTTCTCCGCAAAAGATGGAAATATCAGGATACGTAAACAAAGTATTTTCAGGATTATTAATCCTCATGTCGCTCCCATAAGGACGGCAACTTTTTCCTTTCAGAGATTTACCAAGACACAATCACATTTATGGATATGATGTTGTGCCTGTTGCCTGCACCAGACATTGCAAATATCTCACCCTTATAATATTCATGCTTTTCAACACGTTCCGAACCCGAGCGAAGTCCTGCTTGAACTCGGCCGAGTATTGGTGCCGGGCGGCTTCGCAGGTTTTGCGGAACCTGGGCCTGAGCATTCAAAGTCTGCTCAGTCTCAATATGAAATGAGGACCGCTGGCGTGATCGAGAACGACATCCGGATAGAAGAAATTTGGCGCCTGGCCCAGCGGGCCGGCTTTACCGATCTGAAGCTTGCTGTGTTTCTCCTTGAGCCGCTGCTTCTGGGTGTAGGCGAGTTTGAAGAATTTTTGCGGGGTGGACGCGACAGCACTCATGAATTCATAAAGGCGACGCGCGCGTTCATGCAGAACCAACGCAACTTCTTTCTGTACAAAGGCCCGCCCGCGCCGCGAGACAGCCGCTATCGTTACGGTTTGACAGGGCGAATAAGTTTGTCGCCCGCCACGATCACCGTCAGAGAAGGCGAGCCTGTTAAGCTGAAAGCAATCGTAACCAATGACAGCAAATCGGTATGGCTGCCGGTCAGCGCTGGTGCGGGCGCGGTGATGCTCGGTTGTCATGTTCATTATGCAGACGGCTCGGTCTTTCGCGAGAGCTATCAATGGGTAGCTTTGACCTCGGGTGAGGGGCATAAAATTTTTCCGGGTGAAACTGTTGCAGTTGACGTTGAGTTATCGGCATTGCCGCGCGGTCCATACGTTCTGGAGTTTGATCTTGTGAGTAACAACGTCTGCTGGTTTGCGATGAATGGATCGGAAGTCGTGCGTGTTGGCGCGGAGGTCTTGCGACGAGACCTTTGAACTTCAGATCGGATCCAATCAAGTTTGGATTCTGAATGTTGAATTCGCGCGGAAGACCTTAAAGAAAATCAGAACGTAGTTCCGACAAATGCGGCACAGCCTTCGCCCACTGCGGTATTCTGATTTTGGAGGCTGCGCCTCCGCCTGGGGTCCTGTAAGAAGGACCAGATTGACAAACATTTGGCGTAAAACTATACTCCTACGAGTGTTAGGGAGAGCGTCTTGCTCCTTGGAACTTGCTTGAAAGGCTCCCCCGGCACTACTTGATCCCCACCACTAGTTTTGGCTTCGAGGAGTTCGTAACAATGAAAAAGTCGTTAATGATCGTCGTAATAATAGCGCTCGCCGCTATTAGTTCCCTGGGGCAGGCGCCGCCCACGCTCAAGATCGTTACCGAAGATCCCGGTCTTCCTTCCGATCTGTTTTACGGAAATGTGAAGGTTAAGCCCGTGCGTTTGCGGCCTGGTACGGATGTCCCCATTACCATTGATGATGCCGACTTCTTTTCCCAACAGCATTATATCGACTTCCTGCGTCGGTTTCCTGATGCGCCCGGCCAAGCTCACTGGACAGGCGAGATTACCCAATGCAGCGACCCTGCGCAGCGTCAACCGGGCGAATCGCTTGCGTCATGCACTGAACGTAAACGCGCGAATACCTCGGCCGCATTCTTCCTCTCGCCGGAATTCCAGAACACCGGTTCATTCGTAGTCCGCGTTTACTGGGGTACGTTAGGGAAGTTGCAAAATGTGCCAAATGCACAATGCCCAGGAGTACCGGCAGGTTTGACGGGAAACTGCAGGCCGACCTATGCCGACTATATTGCTGACATGAGGCAGGTCGCTAACGGGATCGTAGTCAATGACCACTTGGATTTTAATAAGATCAACGCCAATAAGCATGCTTTCGTTGATCAGTTCGTCAACACGGCAGCTTTTAAGGCCAAATATGATGCTTTGAATAACCAGGCGTTCGTTGACACACTGTTTCTGACCACCGGGATTAATGCTAGTCCTTCAGAGCGCGCAGCGCTGGTCACCAGCCTGAGTACACAGACCCGATCGAGTGTAGTGTTCCAAGTCGTAGATGGAACAACAACTGGCAATGATGGGGCCCTGACCTTCAACAACACGTATGGCAAGGCGTTTTACGATCAGGAGTTTAATACGGCTTTTGTTTTCATGGAATACATCGGCTATCTCAGGCGCAATCCGGATCAGGACGGATATGACCACTGGCTAGGCAAGATGAACCAATTCGGCAATTGGGTGGACGCGCAGATGGTTCTGGCCTTCATTCTGTCTCCTGAATATCGGAATCGATTCTGAGCTGTGCAGAACAGCTTAACTTCAAAGGGCCAACCTTAACCGGGTTGGCCCTTTCGTTTAGCGCGGCGACTTATCAAATCATGGGCCAATAGTTCAGGCTGTCGTAAAACTTCCCCGCGCCTCAGATCCCAAGTGCTTCAGTATAAACATCGTGCGTCAGGCGCGCGGTACGCTCCCAGGAAAATTCCGCGGCTCTTGCTTGTCCAGCCTCAGATAACTTTTTTCGCTCACCCGTATCTTTCAACAAATCGATAATTCTCTGGCTCAAAGCATCGACGTCCGTCGGTGTTATGAGACAAGCCGCGGTTCCAACCGTTTCCATGATCGCCGGGATCCGACTCGTAATGACAGGCGCGCCGCAGGCCATTGCCTCTAAAGGTGGCAGGCCGAAGCCTTCGTAGATAGATGGATAGATAAATACGCGGCAGGAAGAATATAAGGCGCACAAGTCTTCATCAGACACATATCCTGTCCAGCGTAAGCGGTCGCCCAAATCGCGCCCTTTCACGTAGGCGAACAGATCTTCGCTTAACCAACCTTCCATTCCAGCTATAACCAGTTGCGGTCGCAAGCTGGTAGTATTCAAAACTTCTTCGAATGCCCGAATCAAAGTTAGCAAGTTCTTGCGTGGCTCGATAGTGCCAACAAAAAGCAGGAAGCCGTCTTCCACATCGAGTCGCTTCGTTAGTGTGAGCGAATCGGACAATGACATGGGTCGAAAGCTGGGACGGGCGGCGTGGGGGATGGCCACTACCTTTTCTGGTTTCACCCGTAGTAGCTCACAGACCTCACTCTTGACGGCTAGGGAAGGGGTGATAATCATTGTTGCCCGGCGGGCCATTATTGGTAATCTATACCGCGCGCGCCGATTCAAATGAGGTTGATGAGTTTCGGGATGCAGATATGAGGAAAGATCGTGAATCGTCAGTACCGTAGGGCAGCGACACCGTAAGGGCACATCATAGTTTGTACCGTGGAATAGCGCGAGCGCGTTCCGGCGAATGTAAGAAGGAAGTCCGATGGTCCACCAATGTTTTCTGACTCCGCTCACTTCTTCCTTGATAGCATGGAGATTTGTCGGCCACGTCTGGTTCCCCCCACTCCCGAAAGAAGGGTCAAAGGGTAGGGGTGAGACCAACTGAAAATCGTCTGAAGGCGCACCCATTGCCAAAGCGCGTGCCAACTCAAATGTATAATGACCAACCCCCGTTTTTGGGTAGGTCAGCGGAGAGCCATCAAGACCTATGCGCATGCGTTACCTGTGTTGAGGGATTACAAACGGAACATAATGACTAAGTTAAATCGCCCTGAAATCAATACTAGTGGATTGACGGCCGAGCTTCGCAAAGCGATTGCGCGCCAGGTTGTCAAAAGCGATGTTCCCGGACCAAAACACGATCCGGCTCCCGAGGGCTCTGCTGATCCGCAAGAGCATAATTCCATGGCTGCGACACCTCTGTCCAATGCTATGGATTTCGTACCATCAGAATCTGAATCGGTATCTCAATCAAAACTGCCCCGCCTGGACATGCCCTCTGTTTTTGTTCCTCATGAACATGATGACTATCACCTAAACGCTTTGCTGAAGTTTCATGATGTTGATTTTATTAATGCTGCATACTCCGCTATTCTCAAACGTAAACCGGATCGCGTTGGGTACCACCACTATCTCCAGCAACTGCGCGAGGGCCACCTCGACAAGGTTGATATCATCGCGGCGCTGCGCTTTTCCCCTGAAGGTGAACTTCGAAACGTAAGAGTTAAGGGGCTGGCAATACCCAATCTGATACGACGTCTCGGCCACCTGCCGCTTGTTGGCTATCTGATTCGCCTTAGCGTCGGCTTATTGCGCTTGCCCGTCTTAATGCACCGCTTGCGGCGACAAGAAGCTTATTCATTCGCTCACAACCGGATTGTTGCTGATTATCTTGGTAACGAACTGGCTGACCATCTTTCCAACCTCTCGACAACAACGGCGGAAGTGTCCCAGAGATTAGGAGCGATCGGCCATCAACAGGAGCAGGCGAAACATCAGACAAAAATCCTGGCCGAGCAGCACCAGGCCATTGTCGCAAATCTAGGTGAACTCAGCCGTGATCTCAGCACTCGAATAGACGAACTGCGGTCTGACGTCCAGGTGCAGATGCAGATGGCACTCCGCGATCATCAGGCTCTGACTGAGAGGTCCATTAATGACATACGAGCCAGGCTCGAGAATGTCGCGTCTGCTGCGACTGGCCTGATGACTGATCTCAAGACAAGGATTGGTGAGGTTGAGGCTTTCGCAAAAGAGACCGCCAAAGAGATAGGCGCCAGGGCTGATCGAGTTGAGTCTGATACGAAGGAGACACAAGGCGACGCTACGACAATCCGGGCACGGATTGACCGTCTTTACCTGCAACTACAACAGTCACGCGCTGAATTGGTATTACAGGGAACCCATTTGGCTCTGATCATGGAGGAGGCCCGTAAGCGTTTGCCTGCGCCATTCGATAAGCCACAACTGGAAATCATTGCCTCTCAAGAACAACATAAACTTGATGCGCTTTACGCAGAGATTGAAGATAATTTCCGTGGCAGCCGTGACGAGATCAAACAGCGGTTCACCTTTTACCTGCCATATATTGAGTCGCTGGTTAAAACGGAGGACCGACCTATTGTCGATCTTGGTTGCGGCCGCGGCGAATGGTTGGAGCTTTTGAACGAAGCCGGTTTCAGGGCGTTTGGCGTCGAGAGGAATAGTGTTTTCCTTGATCGATGCCGCGAACTTGGACTCGACGTACGTGAGAGCGACGCGTTGACCTGTTTACGTGGTCTGCCTGACGACAGTTTAAGCGCGGTTACCGGTTTTCATATCATTGAGCATCTGCAGATCGATGTACTGATAGGGTTGCTTGATGAAATTGTTAGAGTACTCCATCCGGGCGGGGTGGTTATTTTTGAGACGCCCAACCCGGATAACGTGCTGGTGGGGAGTAACTACTTTTATTTCGATCCGACGCACCGGAATCCCCTGCCCAGCCTTCTGATGAAACTCTTGCTGGAATCGCGAGGGCTCCACCGAATAGAAGTGACGAATTTGCACGCAGCGGATCGGGTCCGCCTCGCGGGTGATAACGATTTGACGGTTCGCTTCAATGAACTCTTTTATGGGCCAATGGACTATGCGATCACGGCGCGGAAGGCTTCTGAATGAGAATTCTCATTGCGACGGTTCAAGTCCCTTTCATACGCGGGGGCGCGGAAATTCACGCCGAGGGGCTGCGAGATGCCTTGCAGGCGGCCGGCCATCAGGCCGAGATTCTGGCCATACCTTTTAAGTGGTATCCGCCGGAGAAAATTCTGGATCACATGTTGGCGTGTCGTCTGCTGGATGTAACAGAAGCCGCCGGAACACGAGTCGATCTGTTGATTGGTCTGAAGTTTCCGGCATACCTGATTCCACATCCCAACAAGGTGCTCTGGATTCTCCATCAACATCGCACGGCTTACGAGCTCTGGGATCACCCTTTGAGCGACATGATCTACTATCCAAATGGCGCTCAGGTACGCGATGCAATTCAGTTGGCGGACCAGCAACTCATCCCCCAGGCGAAAGCGGTTTTTGCTAACTCGCGAAATGTCGCTGCCAGACTTAAAAGATTTTGTGGGATAGATGCGACCCCGCTTTACCACCCGCCGCCCCACGCCGAGAGCTTTTACTCCTCGGCCGCGGAGGATTACATCTTCTTTCCCAGCAGACTCTGCATTCCCAAGCGGCAGTCGCTGGTACTCGAAGCCCTGGGCCAAACACGGAATCCTGTGTCAGTTCGCTTTGCTGGCGCACCCGACCGGCCGGCCTATGCCGATGAATTGAAATCGATAGCCCGTAAAATGAAGTTGGGTAGTCGTGTGCAATGGCTGGACAACGTGTCCGATGAACAGATGCGTCACCAGTACGCGCATTCGCTCGGAGTCATCTATCCCCCGATTGATGAAGATTACGGTTATGTAACCCTCGAAGCCATGCTCGCGTCGAAACCGGTGATCACTTGCACCGATTCCGGCGGACCGTTGGAATTTGTGATTAATGAAAAGACCGGATTAATTGCAGAGCCGAATCCGAAAGCGCTCGCTGCCGCACTTGACACGATTTGGGAGAACCGCGACCAGGCCCTGATCTGGGGGCAAGCAGGCCGCGGCAATTACGACCGCCTTAATCTCTCCTGGGACAACGTAGTGAAAAAGTTGCTCGCATGAATCTCAATTGGTTTTCCCCATTGCCGCCGGCCAAAACCGGTGTCGCCGATTTCTTGTCAGGTATTTTGCCTGACCTGACCAAACGCGCGCGGGTGACCTTGTGGACAGATCAACCAGAGTGGAATTCGTCCCTGGAGAAGTTCGCGAAGGTTCGCAGTTATCGGCTGGCTGAAATGCCCTGGGAT